>NZ_QFGB01000023.1:0-58299 GCF_004369245.1 Pelotomaculum sp. FP
TTATCGAGGATCCCGCCGTTATTCTTCGTTATGCTGCGGCAGCAGAACCCGACGAGTGGGGCGTCGGGACGCCGTCGCCTGGTGAAAGACGTCCTGTGGTCAAGGGGTACTTGGCTTCCGGCGCTGAATTGGCCGGGCGGTTGGAAGCGCTTAGGGCTGCCTTAAACAGCCTGGAGCTTACTCCAGCTCCTGAATTGCGTACATGCCATGTTGCGGAGGAAGACTGGGCTAATTGCTGGAAAGCCTATTACAAGCCCGTGCATGTGGGGCAGCGGCTGGTTGTAAAGCCGTCCTGGGAGGATTATCCTGTTGTCGCCGGTGAGTTGGTCATCGATATGGACCCGGGGATGGCCTTCGGGTGCGGCGCCCACCCGACCACAGCCCTCTGTCTCAAACTGCTGGAGAAGTATGTTCAGGACGGCGCAACCGTTTACGACGTCGGTACCGGCTCAGGTATCCTGGCCATAGCGTCAGCATTGCTTGGGTCCGGTCGGGTTGTTGCAGTTGACCATGATCCTGTGGCCTGCCGTACCGCGCTAGCTAATATTGAACGTAACGGGGTTGCCGGTCGTGTAAAAGTTATACAGGGAGATTTGTTGTCCAGCATAGAGGGCAAGGCCGGCCTGATTGTTGCCAATATTATTGCCAGCATAATCGCCGGCCTTGCTGTAGATGTATCAAAAACCCTGGTTTCCGGCGGCATATTCATTGCCTCAGGCATTATCAGCGAGCGCGGTCCTGAAGTTCTCGCCGCTTTGGAGTCAGCCGGGCTCTCTGTTGTTGAACAGTTGGAGGACGGCGGCTGGGTCGCTTTAGTAGCAAAAGCCAATCCTTGAAAATTTTAAATTAAAAAAAAGCTTATGGAGTTTTTACGATGCCCCGTTTTTTTGTTTCCACTGAACAGGTCAAGGCAGGCCGGGTCACTATAACCGGGCCAGATGTTGTACATATTGTAAAGGTACTGCGTCTCGGGCCGGGAGACACCCTGACCGCCCTTGACGGGCGGGGTATGGTCTATGAGGCTGTGATCGAACAGGCCGGCCGGGAATCAGTAGTCTGCGCTGTTGTTTCGGAAAGTAATGCCGGGTGTGCGCCTGCGCTCCGGATTACCCTTGTCCAGGGCTTGCCCAAGAATGATAAGATGGACTTTATCGTTCAGAAAGCCACCGAATTGGGAGTATGCAGGCTAATCCCGCTAATCTGCGACAGGTCGGTTGTTAAGTTGGCGAGGGACAAGCCGCTGCGTCGTCTCGAGCGATGGCAGCGTATTGCCCGTGAAGCCGCCAAGCAGTGCCGCCGGCCTGATGTTCCGGAAGTATTGCCACCGGCAGGGTGGGAAGAAGCTCTGGCAGGCATGCCTGACAACACTGCCGCAGTGATCCCCTGGGAGGAAGAAAACCAGGAATCGCTTAAAAAAGTCCTGGGGGTAAGTGGACCCTGGGGGGATATCTATGTTTTCATCGGCCCGGAAGGCGGTTTTACCCCTGCAGAGGTGGAGCTGGCCCGCTCGCATGGTGTCAGACCGGTGACACTGGGACCTCGTATTTTACGGACAGAAACCGCCGGCCTGGCCGTGCTTGCGATAATACTATACCAGTGTGGTGATTTGGGGGGGAAACTGGATGGATGAAAAACGGGTGGGTATAGCTACCCTTGGCTGCAAGGTAAATCAGTATGAGTCAGCCGCCCTGGCCGGGCTTTTCCAGGATCAGGGCTATAAGATCGTGGATTTTGAGGACGAGGCTGATTTATACATTATCAACACTTGTACCGTGACCCACCTGAGTGACCGTAAATCCAGGCAGTTAATACGCCGAGCCGCCAGAAGGAACCCCGCTGCGCTGGTAGTAGTTACCGGGTGCTACGCCCAGACCTCAACCGGCGAGGTTATGAAAATTCCTGGTGTCGACCTGATCGTGGGAACAAGGGAGCGCTCCAGGATTGTAGAACTGGTAAAAAACGCCGTTAAGGGCGGAAAGCCTCTAGCGGCTGTGAGCGCTTATAATGCAAGCGACCAGTTTGAAGAGTTTTCTTCCATCCCCCTAAGCGGGCGGGCCCGTGCTTTTCTGAAAATTCAGGAAGGCTGCGACAATTGCTGCACCTACTGTATCGTACCTGTGGCCAGAGGTCCGCTGCGCAGCAGGAAACCGGAGAACGTCCTGAAAACAGCGCGGCAGCTGGTGGAAGCGGGCTTTACAGAAATTGTTCTTACCGGCATTCACACCGGCGCTTATGGACGGGACCTGGGTGGGGAGCACACACTGTCCGCTTTGCTCCGCAGCCTTAGTGATATACCGGGCCTGTTGAGGCTGCGTCTCAGCTCCATAGAACCCAATGATATTACCCTGGACTTGGTTGAAGTGCTGGCCGGTTCGGACAAGTTTTGCCGGCACCTGCACGTACCCCTGCAGTCCGGCGACGATCAAATACTGGAACGGATGGGCAGGCGCTATAATACCTGGGAGTATTTGCGCCTGGTGGAGGTTTTAAGGGAGAATATCCCCAACCTGGGCCTTACCACTGATGTTATAGTGGGCTTCCCGGGTGAGCGGGAAGTGGATTTTATGAATACATACAGGTTCGTCGAAAAAATAGCCTACAGCAGACTGCATGTCTTTAAGTATTCCCCGCGCCGGGGAACCCCGGCTGCTGCCTACCCGGATCAGGTAGACCCGCCAACAAGCGACCAGCGCAGTCATAGACTGATCCGGCTGGGCGAAAAAATGGCTGCCCGGTTTGCCTCATCACTGGTTGGGATGGACCTGCCTGTGCTGGTCGAACGGAGCTTGCCGGATTCATACGGCTTATACGAAGGGCTGACCGACAATTATGTCAGGACCGTTTTCCCCGGTGATGAAAACCTGTCGGGCCAAGTAGTCAGGGTTAAGATTGAGGGATTAGAGGAGAACCACCTAACAGGTAAAATTATCGCTCGCTGAGGTGGAGGAATTACCAAAATTGTGTTGAATTAAAGTTCTAGAGAAGTTATTCCCAGGTGGGAGGAGGTGGAAAACATGCAGGACTGCCTTTTTTGCAAGATAATCAAAAAGGAAATACCGGCCGAGATCGCCTATGAAGACGAACAGGTACTAGTTTTTAAAGATATCAATCCCATGGCTCCCGTCCACCTTATCATTATTCCCAAAAAGCACATTCCGGCTCTGGCGGATATGGATGAAAAGGACACCTTCCTGATGGGACAGATTCAGTTAACAGCTGCCCGGTTGGCTGTTAAAATGGGTTTAGCGGAGGAGGGCTTTCGCCTGGTGAATAACTGTGGCCGTGATGCCCAGCAAACGGTTATGCATATCCACTACCACCTGCTGGCAGGAAGGCCTTTAAACTGGCCGCCAGGGTAGGACGCGCAGGCCAAACCAACATGTTTGTACTGAAATGCTTATTCAAGGTCATTGTAGTCAATTGTAGCGGTTGACTCCTGGCTAAAACCTGTTGTATAATAACATGGTATTTGTACAATGGGAGAGCAGCTTGACTATTAGATAGATTTCGGCTTTATGGTTTTAGCGGAGGGAGGGAAAGTTAGTGGCGGAAGTGAAAGTGGGTAAAAATGAAACATTGGACAGTGCCCTCCGGCGTTTCAAGCGCACCTGTCAAAAAGCCGGTGTACTTGCAGAGGCCAGGAAACATGAACATTACGAAAAACCCAGCGTAAAAAGGAAGAAAAAGTCTGAAGCGGCAAGGAAACGGAAATTTCACTGAAAAAAACACAAAAGATAATGCTTGGCCTTAAGCCAAGCATTTTTTGCAATAAGGAGGTGGACCCATATTATGTCTCCCGCGCTTATTATCTGGCTGGCCTATCTTGCTTTTTTACTGGGTTTAATTGCTCTGATATTGGAAATTTTCGTATTTCCTGGATTTGGAGTGGCTGGCATTACAGGAATTATATTGGTGGGCTGGGGAATATTATTAGTTGCGGTTGATGTCACTCAGGCTACTTCAGCACTTGTTATGGCGCTTGTCGCCACTATAATTATCTTGTTTGTCGGAATTAAGCTGATGTCCCGCTACAATATGTGGTATAAGCTGACTCTTCAAAACAGGCAGCAAAAAGAAGAAGGCTACGTAGCCCCACTTTCTGAACTAAGCCTTTTTACAGGCTGGGAAGGAACGGCTCTTACGCCGCTGCGCCCGTCCGGCGCTGCCGAAATTGATGGTCACCGTCTGGATGTAGTGACTGAAGGAGAATTTGTCAGTACTGGAGCGGCGGTCAAAGTTATCAAGGTTGAAGGAACTAGAGTGGTTGTTAAAGAAATAACCTGAAAATGCACACAGAGCGCATCTCAAAAAATGTAGGTGCGAATTTATTCGCACAAATGTTACATTAGCTCCCACAAGTCCGGCGCTGGCGCGGCGTGTGCAATTGAAATCGCACCTACATTAATAACCGGATCAGTGATTAAATGGTGGGTACATATTCTCATTGAGAGTTTGTGGATGAAAGCTTTAGTTGGTTCATTCACACAAGCCCTATGGAAAAGCAGTAGAAATTCTATAAAATAAATTAATAGGGAGGAAATTAACTATGAACGCAGGATTTATCGCTTCGCTGATGCTTGTTGTCTTTGTTTTTATCGCTGTTGCAGTTGTTTTTAGTTTTATACCGGTAGGGCTATGGATATCTGCGCTCGCGGCGGGGGTCAGGGTAGGCATTTTTACCTTAATAGGAATGCGCCTGCGGAGAGTACCTCCTGCAAAGATTGTTAACCCGCTGATTAAGGCAGATAAGGCAGGGCTTAACATTACCGTAAACCAGTTGGAGGCGCATTATTTGGCCGGAGGTAATGTGGATAGGGTGGTAAATGCGCTGGTTGCCGCGGAACGGGCCGCAATACCGCTGCCCTTCGAGCGGGCGGCGGCAATAGACCTGGCCGGGCGTGATGTTTTTATGGCTGTACAGATGAGTGTCAACCCGAAGGTGCTGGAAACCCCTCTGGTCTCGGCGGTAGCCAAGGACGGGATTGAGGTTAAGGTAATCGCCAGGGTAACCGTACGGGCCAATATTGACCGCCTGGTAGGGGGCGCCGGCGAAGAGACGATTCTCGCGCGCGTCGGTGAGGGTGTGGTTACGACTGTGGGCAGCGCTGAAAGCCATAAACTTGTCCTGGAAAATCCCGATTTGATTTCCCAAACTGTTCTCAGCAAGGGGCTGGACGCCGGAACAGCTTTTGAAATTCTCTCCATCGATATCGCTGATGTGGATGTGGGCCGGAACATCGGCGCACAGTTGCAGACCGACCAGGCCGAAGCGGACAAGCGGATTGCCCAGGCCAAGGCTGAGGAACGAAGGGCTATGGCCGTGGCCAAGGAGCAAGAGATGAAGGCCTCTGTACAGGAAATGCGAGCCAAAGTCGTCCAGTCTGAAGCCGAGGTGCCTCTTGCCATGGCAGAAGCCCTGCGCCAGGGCAAGCTTGGTGTGATGGACTATTATAATTTGCAAAACCTGCTCTCTGATACCCAGATGAGGGATTCGTTGTCCAGGATCGGTCATCAAAGAGAGGACGCCGGCCCTGACCTGCCTGTGAAATAATCCTGCCGGACAAAATCCATGCAGTCAACCGGAGTAAAACGATATACGAGGGCGTGTTAAATTGAATACGATATTCTGGCTGGTCTTTTTATTCCTCCTGGCGAGAAGTATCTGGCGCCTTATGGAACGTGCCGGGGGCAAAGGCAGATTCGATGGCCCTCTGGGCGGGCCCCCGCCAGGTATGGGAAGGCCTGTGCCTGAAAGTGAAGAGAAGCCCAAGCTCAAAATTCCTGAGTACCTTACCCGGCGCAGCGAAGAACCGCCTGGCTATGAACAGCCTGATGAATTATCCGTCATGAGAAGGGACTGGGAGGAAGAGCCGTTAGCGGAATACAGCGAGCCGGTAGTTTTAGCCGAGGAAATGGCTGCCCCCCCCGTGAAAGGACAGCCGTCCGGGTTGTGCCCTGAAGGTCCTGTAGCAGGGGCTGAAGTCAAAGCTCCGTGCGGCATGGAAGGCGAAAAGGGGGGCCCTGCCCGGAAGCGATGCGAGCGCAGTGACCAGGAAGGTCCGTTCAGCGATATGGTATGCCCTGGTCAGGTGGTCAAGGGAATGGTCTGGTCGCAGATACTGGGTCCTCGCGGCGGTCTCCGGCCGAAAAAAAGGTGGAACTGCCTTTAACGTAACATGGGGAACTAACCTGCCTTGAAAAGAACTGTTTATCACACAAAGACGATATCCCAAAATGTAGGTGAGTCACATTAGTTCCAACAAGTGCGGCGTTGGCGCGCCGTGTGCGATTGAAATGGCGCCTACATCACTGGTGCTTTCCATGATGCGTGGTGCTGCGATAGCGGCGTGTGGAACTACCCTAATAAGTGTTCGGCGGACCAAATGAGGCTATCATTCCATTTACCATTAAATAGTAATTTATTCCCCTTCAGTCGCATAAAATTGTGGCGAGGAGGGGATTTTTTATGGGCTGGCGCGATTTTCAAAGAAAAGTTAAAAGGCAGTTTTCTGAAGCAATGGAACTGCCCGGAGACGTGGTCCTGGATTTGCCAAAGATAATCATGGTCGGCAATATTCAGCTTTTTATTGAAAACCACCGCGGAATAATAGAGTACACTACGGAAGGGGTCAGGGTAAGCGTAGGGGAAGGCGAAGTCGCGGTCGTTGGTGAGAACCTGATGCTTCGTAATATACTGCCGGACGAGCTGTGTGTGGAAGGAAAAATCCGGTCGCTCAGTTTCCTTTGATGAAGAAATAAATATCAATAACTTGAATTCGGGGGATTTTCTATGTTATTGTTTAGACTGATGTCTGCTCTGCTGGGTTACGTGGTGATCCTGGTAACCGGGAAAGCGCCGGAAAGATTCGTCAACATGGCTGCCAGCAGAGGCATCTACCTCTGGGATATAACAAGGGTAAGAGAAGGAGCTGTTCTACTGAAAGTTCGCCTGGGCGCTGTCAAAGCACTGCGCCACATCGCCAGGCGGACCAAATGCCGTTTTCACTTTGAGCGGCGCGTTGGTTTTCCTTTTCTATATAAACGGTTGCTGCGCAGAAAAGCGCTGGCTTTGGGAGTTTTGTTTTTCCTCGGCGCGCTTTACTTTCTTTCTTCGTTTGTTTGGTTTATCGAAGTCAAAGGAACCGAACGGTTGGCTGTTCCCGAAGTGCTGGGTGCCGCGGCTGAAGCGGGGCTCAACCGTGGTATGCCGAAATGGCGGGTCGAGCCCGGCAGGGTGGAAGCGGCTTTAGAAGAAAAGCTTCCCCTGGTGGCCTGGACCGGCGTATATATTAAAGGCGCCAAAGTGACTATAGAGGTAGCGGAGCGTGTAGTCCCCGATGCGGAAGATAACCGGCCCTCCCATATCATCGCGACCAAAGCCGGGCTGGTCAAGGATGTGCTGGTATTAAACGGTCACCCGGCAGTTAAGGAGGGAGACACCGTGTCGCCCGGACAGGTTTTAATATCGGGAGAAATACCCCCGCTTGAGGAGCCGCCCAAGCCTGGTGAAGAACAGAAGCAGGGTGAGGAGGCTAATAAGCCTAAAAAGCCCTCCCGCTTCGTCCACGCCCGGGGCATCGTCAGGGCCAGGGTCTGGTACGACGGCTATGGTGAAGCCAAAATTGTGGAGACTGGACGACGTCTTACTGGAAGGTCGGAAACCCGCGTAAGTATTAAATTTAAAGGTAAGGAAATAATTTTATCTGGCGACCAAAATATTCCCTACGAACTCTATGAAACCGAGACTTTTGTTAAAACAATCCCTCAATGGAGGAATCTTGAGGTACCCGTCGAACTAGTAACCATAAAATATTTTGAGATGGCCGAATACCGTGAAGAACTTGGTATTGAAGGAGCGCGCGGCCTTGCTGGGGAGCGGGCTCTGGCAGAAGTAGCCGGACTGGTCCCCGAAGAGGCCGGAATAGTCAATCGCTCGCTGGAGGAAGTTCAGACCGGTCATCCGGAAAACATTGTCCGGGTCAAGGTGACAGTTGAAACCATTGAAGAGATAGGCGCCGAGAGCTTGTTCAAACCTTAATATTTATTCAGTAAAGACTGTGTAGTTTAATAAGGAGGACTGCCTGATTGGCGGAAAAATTTGAGGCAAGGGTTGAGCTTGACGACATTGGCACCACTGCCGAGGTATTCGGGAAGAATGACGGACACTTGGACCAGATTGAGAAAACGCTGGAGGTCCGTATAGTAGCCCGGGGGCAGGAACTGACCATTTCCGGTGACAGGGAGAGAGTTGAACAGGCCCGTGAAGTCTTAACCCAATTGCAAAAGTTTTGCCGTGCCGGAAACCGTTTGACTTTTCAGGAGGTTGGATACGCCATCAAGGCCTCCCAGAGTGGCGCCAAACATGCCCTTGAGAGCCTGGCTACGGATGTTGCCATGGTGACGCAGCGCGGCAAGCAAATAAAGCCAAAGACCATCGGGCAGAAGAAATACGTCGAAACCATCAAAAAATATGATGTGGTTTTTGCAGTCGGCCCTGCCGGGACAGGGAAGACTTATCTTGCCGTCGTTATGGCCATCAAGGCGCTTCGAAACAAGGACGTGGAGCGTCTGGTTTTAACGCGCCCCGCTGTAGAAGCAGGGGAAAAGCTTGGTTTCCTGCCGGGAGACCTGCAGGAAAAAATCAACCCCTACCTGCGTCCTCTTTATGACAGTCTCTATGATGTCCTGGGGGTTGAGAGCACCCAAAAATACCTGGAAAAAAACATCATAGAGATTGCGCCTTTGGCTTACATGCGCGGCAGGACGCTGGAAGATTCATTTATTATTCTGGACGAGGCGCAGAATACGACACCGGAACAGATGAAAATGTTCCTGACCCGGCTTGGTTTTGGTTCCAAGGCGGTGATTACGGGGGACATTACCCAGACCGACCTGCCCAGGGGGCAGGTATCCGGACTGATTAATGCCCTTTCTGTTTTAAAGGATGTAAAAGGTCTCAGCATCCATACCATGACCGGGGACGACATAGTCCGGCATCCTCTGGTGGAGGAAATTATTAAGGCTTATGATATGGGGCAGTAAGGAGGTGGCCAGGAGTGCAGCTCAAGCTCACTTTTGGCAGGATCAAGGATAAATTGACAGCCGTCCTGTCCCTGCTGGTGAGGCACCGCAAAGTACGGAGGGGCAGCGCGGCAATTTTGTTTTTGTTTCTTTTAACTTTTATCCTCACCGCCAATATTGTGCCCAGTAAGAGCAACCTGGTGGTCGGGCAGGTATCTCCCAGGACCTTTAAGGCGGAAAAAAGTATTGTCTTTGAAGATAAGGAAAAAACCAACGAACAACGCTTGCAGGCTGCGGAAAAAGTGGACAAAGTCTATTCCACGGATCCTCAGGTAGTAAACGGTACGCAGAAAGATATTACAGACCTGACCGGTAAGGTATGGGAGATCCAGGGCGACAACAGCCTTGACCTGGCCGGCAAGGTGGCTAAGCTGCACGAGATATTGCCTTTTGTCCTGCCTGCCGATGAAATTGAAGCGCTGGCCGGGTCGCCCCAGGCTACTACGCAGCAGGTGGAAGGATCTCTCAACACTATGGTTGCCGGTCTACTGGAAACTGGTGACGGTGTGTCCCAGGACGAGCTGGAAGACGCCAAGAAAACCCTGAGCAGCCAGATTGCGAGGATGAGTCTGCCCAAACACTATGAGAATTTTTCTGTAGGTGCTATCGACCGCTACCTGCGGCCAAACGCCTTCATTAATATGGAAATAACGAAACAAAAACAGGAGGAGGCCATGTCCCTGGTTCCGCCGACCATGGTGTCGGTGAAGGAAGGGGAAAAAATTATCGGTGAAGGTGAAATTGTAACCGAGGATCACCTGATTAAACTCCAGGCCCTGGGTTTGACTCGCCCGAAGCTGCCCTGGCCCTCAATCCTCGGTGTCTTCCTGCTGATGGTACTGCTAGTGGTCGTGGTCCTGTTCTACCTTTATCAACAAAACCGGGATATTTACAACCATCCCGGATTGATTTACCTTTTAGGCATCATTGTCCTGGTAGTACTGGCGGTCGGCAAGGCCATCATTGCCATTAACGTAAGCCAATGGCCGGAGTTCGGCGCGCAATTCGGCTACATGGTACCCATGGCCGCGGCGGGCATGCTCATTGCAATTCTCCTTGATTCGCGTCTGGCCGTACTGGTAGTCGCGGTGATGAGCCTGATCCTGGTAATCATGACAGAAAACCAGATTCGCTTCGGCCTGGTTGGACTGATCGGCGGGATTACAGGTGTCTACAGTGTTTCCAAGCTGAGCCAGCGGGGTGATCTGGTACGGGCCGGGTTTTATACCAGTGGGGCCAATGTCGTGGCTATTTTTATCGTTGGACTGGTATACGGGACCCCCTTTGGGCTGTTAATTACGTCAAGCCTGGCCTTAGGGATAACCAGCGGTATCCTGTCTTCAATCCTGACCAACGGGTCCCTGCCCTTTCTGGAGCACACTTTCCGCCTTACCTCGCCGGTGCGGCTGCTTGAGCTATCCCACCCCAACAATGTGTTGCTAAAAAGGCTTCTAACGGAAGCCCCGGGTACTTATCACCACAGCATTATCGTCGGGAACCTGGCTGAAGCTGCCGCCGACGCTGTCGGGAGCGAGTCGCTGCTGGTCCGGGTGGGGGCATACTACCATGATATAGGGAAAATCAAAAGGCCATACTTCTTTATTGAGAATCAAATGACCTGCGACAATCCCCACGATAAAATCGCACCCTCTTTGAGTACCCTGATCCTTACCTCACATGTCAAGGACGGAGTGGAAATGGCCAGGGAACACAAGCTGCCCCAGGGTATTATTGATATTATTGAACAGCATCACGGCAGCGGTCTGGTCAGCTTTTTTTATCATAAGGCTTTGGAAAGCGATCGCCCCGAAACGGTTACGGAAGAAGAATACAGGTATGAAGGCCCCAAACCTCAGACCAGGGAAGCAGCCATCGTAATGCTGGCCGACACGGTGGAAGCCGCCGTACGCTCCCTCAACAATCGTACACCTGGCCGGGTGGAAGGCCTGGTACGCAAGATTATCAAGGATAAGCTGAACGACGGTCAGCTGGAAGAGTCCGACTTGACCTTTAAAGATCTCAACCTCATCGCCAACTCCTTTGTCAGGATTTTGTCCGGTATTTTCCACTCCCGGGTTGAGTATCCCGATATGTCCCAGGAGATCGAAAGGAGAAAGAAAAATGTCAGTGCTCGTAAGCAACTTACAGGACGAGGTAGCGGTGGATGATGACCTGGCTGAATTTTTGTCTGGGGTTGCTGAGGCAGTGCTGAAGAGTGAGGGTTATGGGGAAGATGCCGAGGTAAGTTTGGTATTAGTCGATGACATTTACATCCGGAGTTTGAACTCCGAATACCGCGGTATCGACAGCCCTACCGATGTGCTGTCCTTTGCCATGCTGGAAGGGGAAGCTTTACCCGGTCAGGAGGAAGAGTTAATCCTCGGCGATGTGGTGGTTTCTGTCCAGACCGCCCGGCGCCAGGCTGACGAATATGGCCACAGCTTCCGGCGTGAGACTGCCTACCTGACCGCCCACGGGGTCCTGCACCTGCTGGGTTATGATCACCAGGAGGAAGAAGGTCGCGAAAAGATGCGCCTGAAAGAAGAGGAGATCCTGGCAAGCCTGAACATATCCAGGTAGCTGTACGTCTGTTAAAGGAGTAACCGAGTTTTAGCAAGCCTCACAACTTGCCAAGGGGTCTTGAGCTGCTGTTGCAATCAACGGATAAAAAATATGTTAGGCCGGGGCATTGAGCAAGGACTTTAAGGAACTTTGATAATTAGTTACTTGGAAACCATGCTTTATATGCGCCGGCAGAGAATGAAAACCTGGCGTTCAGTGTAATTTCCAGGGTAGTTACCCACGCCGCTATCAAGGCGCCACGTATCATGAAAATACCATCCGATGTAGGTGCGATTTCAATCGCACACGGCGCGCCAGCGCCGAACTTGGGCATCTGAAGTAACTTTTGTGCAAATGAATTCGCACCTGCATTTTCAGGGTAATTGCCCATGCACCGGACACTACACAGCATTATAAAAGTATTTAGATCGATGAAGTGGAGGAACTTTTGTGGGATTGCGCAAAATTTTAGACAGCTTCAACTACGCTGTGGCTGGAGTTGTTTATGCGGTTAAGACCCAGCGAAATATGCGTATCCACTTAACTGCGGCCTTGCTGGTACTGGGACTGGGTCTTTATATACAAGTAAGCTCAAGGGATTTGCTGTTAATTTTTTTCGCGATTACCCTCGTGATTATGGCAGAGCTCTTTAATACCGCGATCGAGGCGGTGGTGGACCTTTGTGTCCAGGAGTTTCATCCCCTGGCGAAGATAGCCAAAAACGTCGCGGCCGGAGCCGTGCTGATGACCGCCTTGAACTCTCTGGTGGTGGCCTACATCATATTCTACCCCCGCCTTGAAGGTTCTTCATTTAATCTTGGCGCCAGAGTAAAAGCAACACCGCTTTCCGTTACTATGATAGCGCTGTTGCTGGTGATGGTTCTGGTGACAATAGGTAAAGCTATAACCAGCAAGGGTACCTACGTTAAGGGGGGTATGCCCAGCGGCCATACAGCCGTAGCCTTTGCAGGGTGCACTGCCCTGGCTCTGTATACCGGAAGCGCCCTGGTGGCCAGCATCGCTTTGGTGATAGCCCTGCTGGTAGCGCACAGTCGTTTGGACGCGCAAGTGCACTCCCTGCTTGAGGTAGTTGCCGGAGCCCTGCTGGGTATACTCGCAACCATGGTAGTTTTTAAACTGGCAGGCTGGTGAGTAATGTGGGAAATAAATTTGGGAAGTCGTAAGTCGTAAGGCGTAGGGCGTAAAATATGGGCAATAATACATAGAAGATGAAATACTGTAGGCAGATGTGTGAACCTGAAATATAGTTTTGAATAACATAACTATGCTCATAAGACGACCTTATAGGAATGCAGTATATACCTACGCCCAACGACTTATGACTTACGACTACAGGTGGGGTTGTTTTGGATTTTCCTGTCGAAAGGTTAATCAAGGCGGCAATGGAGGCCCGTGATAGGGCCTATGCGCCATATTCCAAATTCAGGGTGGGAGCCGCGATTCTAACCAGGGACGGACGATATTACACCGGGTGTAACATCGAAAATGCCTCGTATAGCCTGACCTGCTGCGCTGAACGGGTGGCTTTATTCAAGGCTGTTTCCTGCGGGGAGAGCGATTTTGAAGCAATCGCCGTAACGGCGGGAACTGAAGAATACTGTACCCCGTGCGGCGCCTGCCGTCAGGCTCTGTCTGAGTTCGGCAGCGAAATCAAAGTCTTTATGGCTAATAAACAGGGTGATTATTTGGTCCGGACGGTGGCTGAACTGCTTCCCTCTGCCTTTAAACTGGATAAAGCCGACCAGGCCGTGCCGCCCGGGAACAAAAAACCTTCCCAAAACTGATTGAACCGGTGAATAGGTAATACTCATAGTTATAGGTTTTGCGTTAAATATTAGGCTGGAACTTGCACCTGCATCGCTTGGTGTTTTTCTTGGTGTTTTTATGATACGTGGCGCCGCTGCGGGCGTGGGCGTCTAATATAAATTATCCAGCCTCTGCTAATTACTAAGGACAGGAAAACAGGTGATTCTTTGAATAGCGTGAAAGATGATTTCAAATCCGGGTTCGCGGCGCTGATTGGCCGGACCAATGTCGGCAAGTCGACACTTTTAAACAAGATGGTCGGCAGAAAAGTAACTATTGTGTCCGACAAACCCCAAACCACCAGAAACAAGATCCTGAGTGTTCTTACAAAGGATGATTGCCAGGTGGTTTTTCTGGATACGCCCGGCTTTCACAAGCCGAAACACCGGTTGGGCGAGCATTTGGTGCAGGTAGCATTGAGGTCCCTGAGGGAGGTTGACGTCGTCCTTTTCCTGGTAGAGGCTGTTCAATCGCCCGGTCCCGGGGATTTCTTTATTATGGAACAGCTCAAAGGGATCAAAACACCAGTGTTGCTGGTGATCAACAAGGTTGACCTGGTCAGGCGGGAAGAAATGCTCCCCTTGATAGAGCAGTACAGCAAGCTGTACGATTTTTCCGAAATAATACCGGTCTCCGCGCTCACCGGTGATAACGTAGCACGGCTGCTTGACACGGTAGCCGGGTACCTGCCCGCCGGTCCGAAGTACTACCCTGACGGTATGATTACCGACAGGCCCGAGACCTTCATCATGTCTGAACTGATCAGGGAAAAAGTGCTTGAACTAACGGCTCAGGAAATACCCCACTCTGTCGCAGTGGTAATCGAGGAATTGGCCGAGCGGCCAAGCGGTGTTGTTGCTGTGCGGGCCCTTATTTATACGGAAAGAGAATCTCAAAAGGGGATCCTGATCGGGAAAGAGGGCAGGATGCTGAAGCAAATTGGCCAGTTGGCCCGTGAAGAGATGGAGAAACTTTTAGGCTCCAGAATTTACCTTGAACTGTGGGTCAAGGTGAAAGCTGACTGGCGCAACCGGGAGGGTCAGCTGCATAACTTCGGTTACCAGGAGGAAGAGTAGCACAAAAAAGCTGGGGTGCAGCTTGTGAAATTATATAAAGCGGATGCCATTGTGCTGCGGTCAAGAGACTGTGGTGAAGGAAATAAAATCTTAGTCCTCTATTCCCGTGAATACGGCAAGCTCAGGGTCATAGCACATGGCGTGGCCAAGCCTTCCAGCCGGAAACGGGGGGCCGTTCAGCTTTTCAGCCGCACCAATTTTTTGATCCATCGCGGGCGGGAACTTGACTCGGTGAGCCAGTGTGAGGTGATGGAGATGTTTCCTGCGCTCAGACGGGACCTTGGGAGCATCAGCCGGGCCAGCTACATGGCTGAACTGGTTGATGTCTTTACCGCCGAAGGAGAACCTAATGGGCCTCTTTTTTTGCTTCTTTTGGCCACTCTTCGCTTGCTGGCGGTGAAAGATCCGGAATTATTAATACGGGCCTTTGAAATCAAAGCCGCGGGACTTTTAGGTTACAGCCCGGTTTTAGATGCCTGCGCCAGTTGCGGCGCCGAGTTGTTGCAGGGTCCGCTTTCCTTCAGTCCGTCCATGGGAGGGGTACTGTGCGGCGACTGCAGTACGGCCGACCTGGATGCGGCGCCGTGCAACCGGGGGCAGGTGGAGGTATTGAAAATCTTGGCCGACTGGGATCCCGCCAGACTGCACCAGCTCAAAGTGGACGAGCCCACCAGGAAACAACTCCAGAACATGCTCCGGAAATACATCCGGTACCACCTGGAGGGGGAATTAAAATCAGCTGCTTTTTTATCCCGTTATGTATAAAAATCATCTTATGGGGAGTAAATAGAAAAAATGGAGAGAGGGGATAAAAATGAACAGTGATCTTGAAAAGATTGACATACTGAGGGCCCGGCTGGGAGTTGGGTACAAGGAGGCCAGGGAAGCGCTTGAGGAGGCGGGGGGCGATGTGGTCCAGGCGCTGGTTGATCTCGAGGAAAAGGGACGCAATATAGGTGAGCGCTTTCAGGCACGCGGGCAGGAAATGGTAGGGCAGTTTAAGAGCCTGCTCCACAAGGGGCAAAACTATAGGATAAAATTAAAAAAAGGTGACGAAACCGTATTTGAAGTCCCTGCTTCCGTGGGGGCGCTGGGGCTTATCGGGGCTCTGGCCAGCAGTGAGATAGCTATTCTGGGTGCGCTTGGCACGGTGACGGCGATGGCCCATAAGTACACCCTGGAGTTTGAGCGCCGGCACATTGAGCCTGTTGGTGAGCCCTGTACAGCAGAAAAGGAAGGATTATAACCGAAAAGTACCGTCTGGAAGCCTCTGATATGACAAGTAAATATTGACACAGGCATTGACTTTACTCACCGAATCTGTTAAATTGGTAAAAAAATATCAGGCAATGAGGAAAAATAGTAGCCGGATTATTGTTTTGTTAGAGAGCCCGTATTGGTGGAAACGGGTAAAACAGCTCCGGTGAAGGGGTTTCCAAGCCGCAAGAGGAAAGCTGCAACCGGTCTTTTGCAGGGTAGTTGCCCACGCCGCTATCGTGGCGCCATGTATTATGAAAATACCAGCCGATGTAGGTGCGATTTTAATCGCACAACGGCGCGTCAGCGCCGAACTTGTTGAGGTTAATGTTGCATTGTGCGAATGAATTCGCACCTACATTGGGCCAACACTGCAGAAGCCATATGTATTTTCAGGGTAGTACAATAGAACCGGTGAAAGTAAGTAAAGCTTGCTTCCAAAAGAGGGCTGTTTTTTTCAGACGTCTGACGTCCGACGTCTGACGACCGAAACACAGCCAAGCAGGGTGGAACCGCGGGAACGAACTCCCGTCCCTGGTAGTGATACCTGGGACCGGGAGTTTTTTATTTATTCCAAAATATACAATAATATCTTTTCATAGAGGGAGGTAATTATGAACTTTCAGGAACTTATTCTCAAGCTGGATGATTTCTGGTCACGGCAGAAATGCCTCATTCAGCAGCCCTACGATGTTGAAAAAGGAGCCGGTACGATGAATCCGGCAACGTTTTTGATGGCGCTCGGTCCCGAACCGTGGCGGGTGGCCTATGTTGAACCCTCGCGGCGGCCTACCGACGGCCGTTATGGGGAGAACCCCAACCGCTTGCAGCATTATTATCAATATCAGGTAATTTTAAAGCCGTCCCCCGATGATGTGCTGGAGGTTTACCTGGACAGCCTCAGGGCTATCGGGATCGATCCGGATCAACATGACATCCGTTTTGTTGAAGACAACTGGGAATCCCCCACCCTGGGCGCCTGGGGCCTGGGCTGGGAAGTCTGGCTGGATGGTATGGAAGTGACCCAGTTCACCTACTTCCAGCAGTGCGGCGGTATTGACTGCCGCCCTGTTTGCGCTGAAATCACCTATGGCCTGGAGCGTCTGGCCATGTTCATCCAGGGCGTGGACAGTGTCTACGACATTACCTGGGTTGATCATATAACTTATGGTGATGTGCATCACCAGGGAGAAGTTGAGCACTCTCACTATAACTTCGAATTGGCGGATACTGATATGCTGTTTAAGCTATTTGAAATGTATGAGCAGGAGGCCTTACGGGTGATTGAAAAAGGTTTTGTCCTGCCGGCTTACGATTACGTGCTCAAGTGCTCCCATACCTTCAACTTATTAGACGCCCGGGGGGCTATCAGCGTAACCGAGCGGACCGGCTTCATCGCCAGAGTTAGAAACATGGCGCGAGTATGTGCCCAGGCCTACGTTGAGCAGCGTGAGGCGATGGGTTACCCGCTCCTGAAGAGGAAGGAGGCGTAGGTGATGACAATTAACGCGCAGGATTACCTGCTTGAGATAGGTGTGGAAGAAATGCCGGCCAGGTTTCTGGAGTCGGCTTTGGCGGAGCTCAAGGACAATGCCGCCGCCCTTTTTCAGGAGCAGCGTCTCTCATATAAACGGCTGGCGGCTTACGGCACTCCCCGCCGCATCACGCTGTATGTGGAAGGCCTGGCTATCCACCAGCAGTCATTGGAGATGGAAGTAAAGGGACCTGCGGTAAAAGTGGCCTACAAATCTGACGGTTCGCCGACCAGAGCGGCCGAAGGTTTTGCCCGGAGCCAGGGAGTCGCGGTAGGTGACCTGCTCAAAAAACCGGTCGGCCATGTCGAATATGTCTTTGCTGTAAAACGGGAGCCGGGCCGTCCGGCCCTGGACGTTTTACCCCAGGCAGGGGTGAGTTTGATCAGCGGGCTTCACTTTCCCAAGCCGATGCGTTGGGGGGACCTGGACGTCCGCTTTGCCAGGCCGATCCGCTGGATTGTATCGCTTTTCGGCCCCGATATAGTGGAATTTGAATTTGCCGGGCTGAAAGCCGGGCGGACCACCCGCGGTCATCGCTTTTTAACCCGGGAAGCTGTAACACTAGTGTCGCCGCAGGAATATTTCGAGAAAATGAGGAGTAATTATGTTTTGGTTGACCCTGCTGAACGAAAACAGGCGATCTGGCAGCAGGTCCAGGAACAGGCTCGCGCCGCAGGTGGCAGGGTGGAAGAAGACGAGGAACTATTGAGCGAGGTCAACAACCTGGTGGAGTACCCGACTGCGTTAGTGGGCGAATTCAGCCGGGAATACCTCGGGTTGCCCAGGGAAGTACTGGTAACACCCATGCGGGAGCACCAGCGCTATTTTCCGGTACTCGGACCTGACGGCGCATTATTGCCAAAGTTTATTGCGGTCAGGAACGGTAAGTCGGAACACCTTGATATAGTCCGGGCGGGTAATGAAAAAGTGCTGCGGGCCCGCCTCGCCGACGCCAATTTCTTCTACCAGGAGGACCTGAAAACAGCGCTGGCCGATAAAGTACCGGCTTTAAAAAAGGTGGTATTCCAGGAGACACTGGGGACCATTTACGATAAGGTGGTAAGGTTTGGGGAACTGGCCGGCGCCTTAGCCGTGGCAATGGGAGCTGAGGAAAAAGAGCTGAAGGATACCCTCAGGGCCGCCTACCTGGCCAAGGCCGATCTGGTGACCAATATGGTCTTCGAATTTACCGAACTCCAGGGGATTATGGGCAGGGAGTATGCGGAGCGCTCCGGTGAGGAGCAATCGGTGGCTACGGCTATCTATGAGCATTATCTGCCGCGTTTTGCCGGTGATCAACTGCCTGCCACGCTGCCTGGGAAAATATTGAGTATAGCGGATAAGATCGACAATATTGTCGGCTGCTTTGCTATCGGCATTCAGCCAAGCGGCTCCCAGGATCCTTATGCTTTAAGACGTCAAGCCCTGGGAATAAGCCATATTTTGCTTGAGGGTGATTTTGCCCTTTCCCTGGAAAAATTGGTTGAAACGGCCTACCGGGGCTATGAAGGGAAGGTCCGGCTCAAGCTAGGCTTAACCGATGTCAAGGAAGAAGTGGCGGAGTTCTTTAAACAGCGCCTCAGAGGTATTTTTAGCGATAAAGGCTATTCCTATGATACCATAGAAGCAGTGCTTGCCGCAGGTTTCGACAATTTTAGCGACACACTGTTAAGACTCCAGGCTTTGCACAGCTTCCGGCAGAATCAGGCTTTCGGCAACCTCCTGACAGCTTTTATCAGGGCCAATAACCTCAGTAAAAACGCTGGCACGCGCGCCATAGACCCCTCCCTGCTGGAGGACGCCAGTGAGAAGGGGCTTTATGAAAGCCTGTTGGATATTAAGCAAAAGGTCTATGATGCTCAGATGAAACAGGATTATCAAGCCGTACTGGCTGCCATTGCCACTATGCAGGAACCCCTGGAAAGTTTCTTCAACTCGGTGATGGTAATGGTGGAGGATGAAAAGGTACGGGCTAACCGCCTGGCTCTCTTGGCCGGCTTGGCTGCTCTGGTGAAGCAGGTGGCGGATCTGGGTAAAATTGTAATTGAGGGACAGGGAGCCTAATATAAATTTTTTCCTGATTAAAGGAGGGAATTTATACTCTATATAATATATATTATATAGAGGCTTTTTATAAATAGTATGTCATATATGCTCTAAGGGGCGATGGATTTGGAGTTAACCAGGCGGCAGGAGACAATCTTAGAAATAGTAAAAAGATCAGGACCAATCACAGGCGATCAAATCGCCGAAAGGCTTTCCCTGACCAGAGCCACCTTGCGACCAGACCTGGCTATCCTGACTATGTCCGGCTTGTTGGAAGCACGTCCCAGAGTGGGTTATTACTACAGCGGCAGGTCGCCCAACCGGGTTGTGGCGGAAAAACTATGCAGTGTAAAGGTCGGGACGATCATATCGATCCCCGCCGTTGTTACGGAAAATTGCTCTGTTTACGACGCTGTGGTAGCTATGTTTATTAAAGACGTGGGTACACTGTTTGTGGTCAAGGAGGTGGGTTTGCTGGAGGGGGTTCTCTCTCGCAAGGACTTGCTCAAGACCACCTTGGGAGGACATGATATTCACCAGCTCCCGGTGGGGGTCATTATGACCCGTATGCCGAATGTAATATACACCACCAGTGACGAGACGGTCTGGTCGGCCGCCAAGAAATTGATTACGCACCAGGTGGATGCTTTACCGGTGGTACGCAGCGCGACCCAGGCCGATGGCGGCGAGGGACTGGAAGTAATAGGCCGTTTAAGCAAGACCAATATTACCCGGCTTTTTGTTGAACTGGGAGAGGGACAATAAGGGGGTGTTTATCATTTCCAATGATCTTAAACCGATTATATTTATCGTATCCGACTCAATCGGTGAAACCGGAGAACTGGTGGCGCGGGCCGCAGCCAGCCAGTTTAACCACGGTGGTGTAGAGATACGAAGGCTTTCTTATGTCAATGACCCAAACGAGATACCAGAACTCTTAGAGGAGATCAAACACTTCAAATGCATTATCGCCTACACCCTGGTTATACCGGAACTAAAAGACAGGCTGGTGCGGGAGGCCAGGAACCTGGGCATTCCTACGGTGGATCTCCTGACCCCGATGATGGACGCCGTGGCCAGCCTGGTCCACAATTCGCCCAAACTTGAGCCGGGCCTGGTACGCAGGACGGATGACGAATATTTCCATAAGGTCGAAGCCATTGAATTTGCAGTAAAGTATGATGACGGCAAGGACCCGCGGGGCATCGGACGGGCCGACCTGGTGGTAGTCGGCATTTCCCGCACCTCGAAAACACCGCTTTGCATGTATTTGGCCCATATGCGGCTTAAAGCCGCCAATGTGCCGCTGGTACCTGAGGTGTCCCCTCCGGAAGAACTCCAGAACCTGCCGCCGCACAGGCTGATCGGTCTCACCATCAAGCCTCAGCAACTGTATGAAATACGCCGTGAACGCCTTAACAGCCTGGGACTCACATCCAACGCCGACTATGCCAGCATGGAACGTATCCTGAAGGAGCTGGATTATGCTGAAGGTTTTATGAAGAAAATAGGCTGTTCGGTTATTGATGTTACCAACAGGGCGGTAGAAGAAACTGCCAGCCGTGTTTTGGAAATATACTATAGGGGTGAAAGGCTTGTCAGGTAAGAAATACGTCTATCTATTCAAAGAAGGCAGCGCAGGCATGAAAAATCTACTGGGCGGTAAGGGAGCCAATCTGGCCGAAATGACCAATATTGGTCTCCCGGTGCCGCCCGGCCTGATCATTACCACCGAGGCCTGCAGGGACTTTTCAGCTCAAGGGCAGGCGTTTCCCAAAGGCATGGAAGAGCAGGTCTGTGAAGGTATTACAGTTTTGGAGGAAATGTTGGGAAGAAAGTTTGGCGACGAACAAGACCCGCTACTGGTGTCAGTCAGGTCGGGCGCTCCCATATCCATGCCCGGCATGATGGATACTGTGCTTAACCTGGGTCTTAATGACCTCACAGTGGAGGCCCTTGCCGCAGGCACCGGCAACGAACGGTTTGCCCTGGACTGTTACCGCCGCTTTATCAACATGTTTGGCGAGGTGGTGATGGGAGTAGACCACCACAAGTTTGAAAGACTCCTTGAGAACCACAAGGAAAAGGCCGGGGTTTATTTTGACAACCAGCTTCCCGCCAAGGAATGGCGCAAGGTCGTTGCAGATTACAAGAGCTTGATTTTGAAGGAAACCGGTAAGACATTCCCGCAGTCGCCCATGGAGCAGCTTTTCATGGCTGTTCACGCTGTTTTTAATTCCTGGAATAATGACCGTGCTATAGTATACCGGAAGATCAACAAGATACCCGACGACCTGGGCACTGCCGTCAATGTCCAGGCCATGGTATTCGGCAATATCGGGAATGATAGCGGCACCGGTGTGGCCTTTACCAGAAACCCCTCTACCGGCGAGAAAAAACTTTACGGCGAGTATCTGATCAACGCTCAGGGCGAGGATGTGGTAGCCGGTATACGTACCCCACAGCCTATTGATGCCCTGGAACAGGATATGCCGCAGGTGTACAAGCAATTTGCCGGTATTTGCAGCCTGTTGGAACAACATTACCGCAACATGCAGGATATTGAGTTCACCATTGAGCGGGGCAAGTTGTGGATGCTGCAGACCCGCAACGGGAAAAGGACGGCCCAGGCTGCCATCAAGATTGCCGTGGATATGGTGGATGAAGGCCTGATCACCAGGGACGAGGCAATTTTGAGGGTCGAGCCCGGCCAGCTTGACCAGCTTCTGCACCGCCGGATTGACCCGGGCGCAAAGCTGGATATTATCGCTAAGGGACTGCCCGCTTCTCCCGGCGCCGCCTCAGGCTCGGTTGTTTTCGACGCCGACCTGGCTGAAAAAATGGGTCAGGAAGGCAAGAAGGTCATCCTGGTGAGCACGGAAACCACCCCGGACGATATCCACGGGATAGTTGCAGCCCAGGGTATACTCACTTCCAGGGGCGGTATGACCAGTCACGCCGCTGTTGTGGCCAGGGGGATGGGCAAGCCGTGTGTCTGCGGCTGCGAGGCGCTGCGGATTGACTATCATAAACATCTGTTTGAAGTCGCCGGGCTGGTAATCAAGCAGGGCGATATTATCTCGGTTGATGGAGCCACCGGCAACGTTATCCTGGGTACCGTGCCGATGCTGGATCCCGTCCTTTCCCCTGAGTTCCGGCGGCTCCTGGAGTGGGCCGACCAGGTACGTACCCTCGGAGTGAGGGCCAACGCCGATACACCGGAGGACGCGCTTAAATCCAGGGAGTTCGGAGCCGCGGGTATTGGGTTGACCCGGACCGAGCACATGTTCATGGCGCAGGATCGCCTGCCTATAGTACAGGAGATGATCCTGGCAACCAGCGTAGCAGAACGGAACATTGCTCTTGATAAACTGCTGCCCATGCAGCAGGGTGACTTTTACGGCATATTGAAGGCCATGGATGGGTTTCCGGTAACAATTCGCCTGCTCGATCCGCCGCTGCATGAGTTTCTTCCTAATATGGAAGATTTGATGGTGGAAATAACCACTTTACGCCTGAGTAACGGCGACAGGGAAGAGCTGCGCAGTAAAGAGGACCTTTTGCGCAAGGTCCGGGCATTGCACGAAGCAAACCCGATGCTGGGTCACCGGGGTTGTCGCCTGGGTGTAACCTTCCCTGAGGTGTATGCTATGCAGGCACGGGCAATTTTTAACGCGACTGCCCAGCTAGTTAAAGAAGGTTACCAACCTGTTCCAGAGGTTGAAATACCGCTCGTGATCGATAAAAATGAACTTTCTTCCTTACGTGAAATGGTTACCGGAGTGGCCGGGGAAGTAATGAAAGCTGCGGGAGTAGAATTTCACTATACTGTCGGTACCATGATTGAAATGCCCAGGGCTGCACTCTTGGCCGATGAAATAGCGTCTTATGCCGACTTTTTCTCCTTCGGCACCAACGATCTCACCCAAACGACCCTTGGCTTTTCCCGGGACGACGCTGAAGGGAAGTTTATGCAGGCCTATCTCGACCAAAAAATACTTACAGACAACCCCTTTATGGTGTTGGACCGCAAGGGAGTCGGTAAATTGATGAAGATAGCCGTAGAACTTGGCCGCAAAACCAGCCCCGGTCTGTTAATCGGTATTTGCGGGGAGCATGGCGGGGATCCCAGTTCCATTGAATTTTGTCATTCCATCGGTCTAAACTTTGTGAGCTGCTCACCTTTCCGTGTACCAATCGCCAGACTGGCGGCAGCCCAGGCAGCCGTTATCAATAAAGACTAATTGAATTAAAGCCCTGAAATAGTGCTGAAGAAACCCCCAAGGCTTTATATACCAAGGCTTTACGGTTTTCTCTGTCTCAACGTTGGGCAAAAAGGAAGCAGGAGAACCGTCCCTCTGCTTCCCAAGAGGTGATACTATTGCGGCAGATGAGGCTGTTTATCGCCGTCAACTTTCCTGAGGAAATTAAAAGGACCTTGGGCGCCTTCATCAGGAGCCTTAGTCAAATAACTTCCGACCTGAAGTGGGTGAGGGAGGAAAATCTGCATCTGACGGTACAGTTCCTGGGTAATGTTCCCGAAGAACAGGTTCCCGCCGTGAGCATGGCCCTGCAGAAGTCAGTGACGGGGATTGCTCCATTTAGACTGGTCCTGAAGGGCGCCGGCGCTTTTCCTTCAGTGGAGCGGCCGCGTGTATTATGGGTAGGGATAGGCGGTGAAACCGCCCCCCTCCTAATACTGCAACGCCAGGTGCAAAGGGAAATGGGATTTATGGGCTTTGAGCCGGAAAAAAGAAAATTCTCCCCTCACCTAACATTAGCCCGCGCCCGGTCTCCATACGGTTTTATCGATGTTATGGAAAAGGCGCGGGAGGATACGGGTAAAGCTTTCGGGACTGCCAGGATTGATTCGATTGAACTCATGTTAAGTGACCTGCAGGCTAAAGGTCCAAGCTATTTTGTCCTGTCCAGAGCGCCCTTATCATAGTTGTCTCTGTGGCAGCTCCTGGTCTAAACAAAGAAGAAAAGGCATAAATTTTTAATGACCAATCCCGGCGGATCGATATGCCGGGATTGCTTTCCCCCTGAAACGTTTCAATGATTCAGGCAGGATAAACAACTTTCTTAGTAGAATTATTGTTGCACATTTCAATAGTGATACTACCTTATCGGATAGTTCCACATGCCGCCGGCGCTGCGCCGGCAGAAAATGAAATCTTAGCGATGCGGGTAGGTGCGAGCAGTTTAAGGGGTTACTGCTAATCATCATTTGTACTGCATTTCTAAAGGGTCGTGTACGAATAGACCGTACCTACATTTCTTGATGTGATCTGAACTCTTATTTTTAAGATAGGTGATGGAGCATGGATATTCGCCTGCGCGCCGAGGAATTGGAACGCCGCATCATGTCGCCCTACGCCTGCCTCAGCAGCGCGAGCAAGGGCAGAGAGCGGCCGGAAGATGAATGCAATGTCCGCACCTGCTTTCAGCGTGACCGGGACAGGATACTTCATTCCAAGAGCTTCCGCAGGCTTAAATATAAAACCCAGGTCTTCACCATCCCGGAAGGGGACCATTACCGGACCCGGCTAACACATACGCTGGAGGTAGCTCAAATTGCCCGTACCGTTGCCCGCGCCTTAAGGCTTAACGAGGACCTTACCGAAGCGATCGCTCTGGGACACGACCTCGGTCACACTCCATTTGGTCATGCGGGCGAAGATGCTCTTAACGAGGTCATGGAGGGCGGCTTTAAGCATAACCAGCAGAGCCTGAGGGTGGTGGATGTGCTTGAGGGGGGGGGAGGGCTGAACCTGACCTATGAAGTCAGAGACGGTATCCTAAACCACACCGGGGACACCCGGCCTGCCACCCTGGAGGGGCAGATCGTAAAAATCGCAGATAGAGTCGCCTACATCAACCATGATATTGATGACGCCATACGCGGCGGTATCCTGACCATGGGAAATATTCCTGAGGAATGCCTGGCGGTTCTGGGGCGGGAACACCGCAACAGGATTAACACGATGGTGCTGGACCTGGTTCAAACGAATTGGGAGGAACCCAGTGTTATTAGAATGAGTCCGGCAATCCAGTCGGCGACCGACCAACTGCGTGATTTTCTTTTTGCGCATGTCTATATTGGCTCCGATGCGAAACGGGAGGAGGCCAAAGCCAAACATGTTGTCCAAAGGCTGTTTTGTCATTTCTCAGAACATGGTGAGGCTTTGCCTGAAGAATACCTCCTAAGGGTCCGGAATGCAAACACGGAGCGGGTTATCTGTGATTACATTGCAGGTATGACCGACAGGTTTGCTATCCGTTACTATCAAAGGACCTTTTTACCGCTTCCCTGGGTGGAATAAGTTGCAATATAAGGTTATGAATTACATATTATGGCAATACTAATCAAAATATTGTCGTTATTAGGAGGAAAATTTCTTTTCGCAGCGAATATTCTTTAAATACAGAGTTTTTTGCTGAATTTATTTAATATACGCTGTAGCAGGACAATATAATTATTTGTTGAAATCATTTTATATGTTTTGTTAGCAGAAGGTGGTTTGGGTGGGCTTAATTCCTGAGGACATTGTGGAGGCAGTCCGCCAGCGGTCTGATATCGTTGAAGTGGTTTCCCGCTATGTACAACTTAAGAAAAAGGGCAAAAACCATACCGGCTCCTGCCCATTTCATAATGAAAGGACACCTTCATTTACAGTCACGCCGGAAAAGCAGATCTTTTATTGTTTTGGCTGCGGAGCCGGTGGTGACGTTTTTAAATTTTTAATGCTTAAAGAGAACCTCAGCTTCCATGAGGCGGTAACCGTGCTGGCGCAGCAGGTAGGTGTCGCCATACCGGCCGGGGAAAGCCCGGCTCAACAGCAAAAGGAGCGGCGCTTAAGTCTATTCCGCGAGGCCAACAAACTGGCCCGTGATTACTTTCGCCAAACCTTAAAGACTCATGGCGCCGCAGCCAACGCCAGGAAATACCTGGCAAGGCGGGAGGTTACTCCGGAGCTGCAGGAAGAATTTCAACTGGGATTTGCTCTTTCTGAATGGAATTCCCTGCTCGGTTTTCTGGAGAGGAAGGGGTTAACACCTGAACAGGCAGTCGAGGCCGGGCTGGCGGTTAAAACTGAAGCAGGAAGGTATTATGACCGGTTTCGCAACCGGCTCATCTTTCCCATCTGGGATGCCACCGGGCAGGTAGCTGGTTTCGGAGGACGTGTTCTTGACGATTCCCTGCCGAAGTACCTGAACACCCCTGAAACCCTGTTTTTTAGCAAGGGCCGCCTGCTCTATGGGTTACACCTGGCGAGGACTGCAATCAGGGAAAAGGGCTGCGTGGTGGTGATGGAGGGCTACATGGATGTGGTTACCGCCCACCAGCACGGGATTAAAAACGCGGTTGCTTCCCTGGGTACAGCCTTGACCCACGAGCATGGCAGGCTGCTGACTCACTACAGCAGGGATGTGGTGATTGCCTATGACGCGGATGCAGCTGGGGAAGCCGCTACCGCACGCAGTCTGGATCTGCTGGAAGAGTTGGGCTGCCAGGTAAGGGTTTTAAGGCTCCCGGACGGGAAGGATCCGGATGAGTTCTTGAAGAAACATAGCATCCAGACATGGGAAACGCTTGTTAACGGGGCGCCGCTGCTGTTTCAATACAAACTTGAGCAGGCAGCGGGAGCAAGACCACTCAAGACGCCCGCTGATAAGCTTGAAGTACTTCGGCAAGTGTTTCCAAGTCTGGCCGGCTTCAGCAGCGAAATAGAAAGGGAAGAGGGACTAAAGCAGGCAGCCCGCACTCTAAATTTGAGTTGGGAAACGGTTTATGGAGAATTTAAGAGACTTAAGCTAATTCCGGGTAAAAAATGGACAAATCCGGATAATCTTGCTAAAAACAT
Organism: Pelotomaculum sp. FP; assembly: GCF_004369245.1. Taxonomy (NCBI): domain Bacteria; kingdom Bacillati; phylum Bacillota; class Clostridia; order Eubacteriales; family Desulfotomaculaceae; genus Pelotomaculum; species Pelotomaculum sp. FP. Next base: position 27,253 of record NZ_QFGB01000023.1, read on the forward strand.
GCATACTATCGTTAGTAAAGTGGATACTAGCGACGCTCGAAGTAAAGCTGAAGCAGTCCTGTTGAGGTTGGCATTGGAGGACCCCTCCCTGGCCCGGACCGTCCATGAAAAAATGGGCGGTGAGCATTTTCAGGACCCGCGCTACCGAAAAATATTTAAATATTGCCTGGAAATTGCCGGAAAACCGCAATACCAGCCGGCAGAAATAGCACAATACCTTGATGATGATGAGCAGGCCCTGTTGGGCATGTTGCTGACCCAGGAAATACCCGGGGATGACCCGGTTGAAATATTACACAGCCACATTAAGTCGGTCGTTCGTTGCCGGAGGCAGGAGCGAAGAGAAAAAATACTGAAAGAAATAGGTGAGGCTGAAAAGTTGGGGAGCCATTACCATTTGCTGCGTGAGCTGATGATTTTACAGGGCATAGATGAGGCTGAGAAGGTTGGAGACCAGGCCCGCTCCAGGAAACTGCAGGAAGATTACCAGAAACTGATTGTAAGTAATACCGGGAAGTGCCCTAAAGAGGGGAGTGATGGCATGTGAGAGACGAACTCAAAACTGAAAGCGTTATGGAACTCATTGAAAAAGGAAAGAAACGCGGCGTCCTGACCTATAATGAGATTATGGACAGTCTCCAGGGTACCGACCTAACTCCTGAACAAATTGATGATATTTATGAAAAACTGGCAGGTTTGGGTATAGAAGTTGTACCGGAAGTACCGGAAATAGAACCTATTGACGGTTCTGCAATAGAAGCCCCGGTCGAAGAGGTGGAAGTAGACCTTACCGTCCCTGAAGGCGTGGGCATAGATGATCCCGTACGTATGTATCTCAAAGAAATCGGCCGTGTCCCTCTGCTCACCCCGGAAGAAGAAGTGGATTTGGCAAAACGCATGGAGCTGGGTGATGACGGGGCCAAAAGAAGACTGGCTGAGGCCAACTTGCGGCTGGTAGTCAGTATCGCCAAGCGTTATGTGGGGCGCGGGATGCTTTTTCTGGATCTGATTCAGGAGGGCAACCTGGGTTTGATCAAGGCTGTTGAAAAGTTTGATTACCGCAAGGGCTACAAATTCAGCACCTATGCGACCTGGTGGATTCGCCAGGCCATAACCAGGGCCATTGCCGACCAGGCCAGGACTATCAGGATTCCAGTGCACATGGTTGAGACTATTAATAAACTGGTCCGGGTGCAGCGGCAGTTGCTGCAAGAATTGGGCCGGGAACCAAGCCCGGAGGAAATAGCCAAGGAGATGAACATCTCCGAGGAGAAGGTCAGGGAAATACAGAAGATAGCACAGGAACCGGTATCTTTAGAAACACCGATTGGGGAAGAGGAAGACTCCCACCTGGGTGACTTTATTGAGGACCACGATGCCAGGGCGCCGGCTGAGGAAGCATCTTTCACCCTTCTGCGGGAGCAGTTGGACGAGGTTCTAAAGACCTTAACCGAGCGGGAACAAAGGGTGCTTCGCCTGCGCTTCGGCCTTGACGACGGCAGGGCCAGGACCTTGGAAGAGGTCGGCCAGAAGTTTGGGGTAACACGGGAACGGATCCGGCAGATAGAGGCAAAGACGCTGCGTAAGCTGCGCCACCCCAGCCGCAGCAAAAAATTAAAGGACTACCTGGATTAAATTGTTATACAAAATAAGGAATATATCTGATTTAGGTGCGAATGAATTCGCACCTAAATTTTTGGGGTATCGCTGTAGCGCTGAAAATATGTTTTTCAGGTGATTTGTGGTTGAAAAACATGGTTGGTTCATTAAGAATATTTTCGGAATAAATTATCAGCAATAGATTTGTTGACGGCGAGTACAAATTATCGTATAATAGTCCTTGCCGATGTTCCTCGATAGCTCAACGGTAGAGCAACCGGCTGTTAACCGGTAGGTTGTAGGTTCGAATCCTACTCGGGGAGCCATTCTTGGGCCCATAGCTCAACGGTAGAGCATCCGGCTCATAACCGGCTGGTTCCAGGTTCGAATCCTGGTGGGCCCACCAGTTGAGAGGCAAGAGGTGAGAAGTTAGAAGTGAGACATCTCACCCGCTAATTTTCACATCCGACTTCTCACATCTCACTTCTCACTTCTCAAATGGCCCCTTGGTCAAGCGGTCTAAGACACCGCCCTTTCACGGCGGTAACACGGGTTCGAATCCCGTAGGGGTCACCATAATACGGGCGATTAGCTCAGCTGGGAGAGCGCCTGCCTTACAAGCAGGATGTCGGCGGTTCGAGCCCGTCATCGCCCACCATTGATTAAAGACTTCCGTGAAACGGGAGTCTTTTACTTTTTTGTTATAACGGACGTTTCTCATACCCGGAACCGGGGCCTGGGCCTGGCTATTGCACTGGAAGCGGTCAGGCGGATAGGCGGCACTCTTGCAGTCGAAAGCGAAGCCAACCAGGGCAGCCGGTTTTATATCCGCTGCTGCTTCTGCAGGTGAGCGGGGATTAGTATGGATAACCTTTTACGGCGCCGCTACCTGTGTCCCAGGTGCTGCGCGTCAACCGCGAGGTGGGGGAAACATGCCTAATTTCGACCTTAGGGGGGGTGACCTGAGCAGCCTACTTTTCCTCGTGGGTTGCACCTTACCGGTTTTGGGTTTTGACAGGAGTCTCCTTGAAGAGATCTTTATGTATTAGTTCATAGATACCGATATATCCAGGGATGTTATTCTCCCGACAATAGTTACATTAGATATAAGAAGTTCGGCGCTAACGCGCCGTGTGAGATTAAAATCGCACCCACATCACTGGTGTTTTCATGATACGTGGCGCCGCTGGCGGCATAGGCAACTACTCAGATATACTAAAGGCCTCGCTCACCGGACGAGGCTTTTTTGTGTTATTTTAATAAAATATTAACAATTTTGTGGTTTAATTTATGATAAGTTTTTTAACCTATTAAGGGGGTTCTTATGAAAATAGCTTTTTTCCTTTTACCAAAAAGTGAGGTTGTTTATTTGCCATTAAAATCTACGATGCGGCAAGCCTTAGAAAAAATGGAATATTACCGGTATGCGGCTGTGCCAATAATTAATGATGAAGGAAAATACGTAGGAACAATAACCGAGGGTGATTTGTTGTGGAAGTTAAAAAATACTCATGACCTGAGCTTTAAAGATACAGAAACAATTCTGTTGCGGGATATACCACAGCGTATGAAGAATAATCCTGTACGGATTGATGCTGAAATCGAAGATTTGCTTTCGCTTGCCATCGTTCAAAATTTTGTCCCTGTAGTGGATGACGGTGGATTCTTTATTGGGATAGTGAGGAGAAGGGAAATATTTGAATATCTAGCAGAGTTGTTATTAAAAAAACCATAAAACCGATATATTATTCACCGGCGGGGCGAGCTGCGGGCGACAAAAGTCCTTCAGGAGAGGGCGAGGCACAATCCGAGAATTGAATTTATATGGCATTCCGTAGTAGTGGAGTCTTTACGGGTACCGGTCAGCTTACAGGCCACTTCCGTAAAAAGCTTGAAAATGCAAGTACCGTCGGGTAAGTATGCTGGTCCTTGGCCGATATGACAGTAAAATGAATGGGGATAAGAAACTTGCTGTCATTAACGGTACGGAGCAGTGACAAAGAGAGCTCTTGTCTGACAGCCCGTTTCGGCACAAACGCAATTCCTATACCAGCAATAACCATATGCTTTATCGTTTCCGTATCGCTGACTTCCATCTGGTTTTTAAAAAGGTATTGATTGTCGCTTAAAAACCGTTCAACAAGAGTCCGTACAGCAGAGCCTTTCTCCCTCCATAGGAGAGTTTCTTTGTGAAGGTCTTCCGTAGAAACCTCTTCTTTGCGGTTATAAGGGTGTTTATGGGAAGAAATCATGACAAGATCGTCCTGGAAATAGGGTTCTATGTGCAGGGCTTGGTTTCTCCCAAGTCCGCCTACCAGACCCAGGTCGAGCTTTCTCGCTGTCACCATCTGCTCGACGGTCGCACTGTTGGCCAGGTGCAAAGACAGCTCGATTTTTGGGTACCTCTCCTGAAAAGCCCGCAGTACCGGCGGCAGGATATAGCTGCCAATCGTTGTGCTGGCGCCGATTAAGACCTGGCCGCGCTCCAGGTCTTTAAACTGGGACATGGCCCGCTCTGCCTCATCGGCAAGATCAAAGATGCGGTCAGCGTAGTCAAAAAGGCTCCTCCCCGCGTCTGTTAGCTCCACATGCCGCCCTTTTTGCACAAACAGTTCAAGTCCGAGGCTTTTCTCAAGCGCGGCGACCTGGCGGGAAACAGCAGGCTGGCTTAAGGCCAACTCCTCCCCGGCTCTCGAGTAGTTTAAATGTCGGGCAACGGTGTAAAATATTTTAAGTTGGTAAAGGTTTAATTCAGGCAAGCCCACACCCTCTTTTTATAACAATAGCGCATAGTAACTATGCGCAATATTCATTTGTATCATACCTTCGGCCGTGGTATTCTGTAAATAGACAATTGCCGTTAACTACAAGATGGTATTTGAATCCGGGATTCTCCCGGGGACGATTTAATCACTGCAATAAGGGAAGGGTTGAAAAGGTCATTGGATAAACAATACCCGGAAATTTGTTTAACCTCATATTCTCCGGGAACCGGGTGAGCCTGCAAAATCGGTCCTGCGGACCTTGCGCAGGTTCTGCGCATCCTGCCACCGGTCAAAGATCCGGACGTCCTTGCCGGTCGAGAGGACAACGCGGCTGTTTACAAGCTGAATGAAGAACAGGCGCTCATACAAACCGTCGACTATATAACGCCGGTGGTAGACGACCCATATCATTTTGGGATGATAGCGGCGGCAAACGCCTTAAGCGACATCTATGCAATGGGAGGGAAGCCGGTTATGGCCCTTAACCTTATCGGGTTCCCCAATCAGAGCCTGCCGCTCTCGATCATGGAGGCCATACTAAAAGGGGGGGCGGACAAGGCCGCCGAGGCCGGCGTCACCGTCGCCGGGGGACACTCAATTACCGATAACGCTCCGAAGTACGGTCTTGTAGTGACCGGCTTCATCGATCCGCGCAAGATGATTACGAAACGCGGGGCGAAGCCGGGTGATGCCCTAATCCTAACCAAACCGCTAGGTATCGGTGTGATCACCACCGGGATAGACCGCAAGCTGGTAAACGGAGACATTATAAAACGGGTGACCGACGTCATGGTAACGCTTAATAGAAGGGCTTCCGAAATTATGCGGGAAGTAGGGGTGACTGCCTGTACCGACGTCACAGGGTTTGGACTTTTAGGACACTTGAGGGAAATCCTCCTGTCCAGCGGTGTCGGAGCCCGCGTAGCGGCCTCGCAGGTGCCCGTCTTTCCCGAAGTGGTTGAGTTAATCCAAGCTGGCGCAGTAGCTGGGGGGCTCCACAACAACTACCGCTATCTGCGGGACGTTGTTGACTGGGACCAGGCGTTGTCTAAGGAAATGAGGCTAATACTATGCGATCCCCAGACCTCCGGTGGCCTTCTCATGGCCGTATCCACGAAACACAAAGCGAGACTTCTGGCCGCACTTCAGGAAGATCTGAATGTGCCGGCAGCAATGGAGATCGGCGAGATAGTAGAGGGGCCAGGAGTAGTTAGGGTGGAGTCCTGATTTATGAAGCGAGCAGAGTAAAAAAGAAGGCGAGAGAAATTCACACGGTGTGCTGGATGGAGACCGGATCGCCGAAATCAGGTTTGTCTACCGGAAGCTCGCGAAAAAGTACCACCCTGGCCGCAATGTCAGTGAACAGGGTATGGCCGAACAGTTCAAGTTGGTTGCCGAGGCATCGACATTCTGCCAGGGAAAGGAACAGCGACCGGTACCACGTGGGATGATCGGAATGCCGCTTTGAAGGACGACAAGCCGTTTTGGACGTGGTGGAGAGAACGATTTGTAGACCTTATTTAAAGGCGCCGGACATAAATAGCCCGCCTGTCCGCCAGATTACCGGTAATAATAGGCCGGTCTTTTTTTGTTTGCTCAAAACATTACTCTTATGCATAGCTGCTATGCAAATTATTCATTTGTGTAATATCTACAAATGTGCTAGTCTGAGAGCAAATATTTTAAGAACCTCCATTTTAGATAACTGTAATCTATAAAAAGAAAGGAGAGTTTTTATGAAAGTTGGATTAATTAGGTGTAGTCAAACAGAGGACATGTGTCCAGGAACTATGGATTTCAAGGTAATAAGAGAAAAGAAATGTGCTTTTGAAAGCATTGAAGGAGAAATTATTATAATTGGGACTGTTTCTTGTGGAGGTTGTCCTGGTAAAAAAGCAGTATCAAGGGCTGAAGAAATGGTAATAAGAGGTGCAGACACTATAGTGCTTGCATCCTGTATTACAAAAGGTACTCCTACTGGTTTTCCTTGCCCACATGCAAAGCAGATTAAGGAAGTAATAGAAAAGAAACTCGGTGATAAGGTTAAAATAATTGATTATACACATTAAATTCACACCAAGTACTTAAATTAATTGCCAAAGTAAATGATTAGAACTAAATATCTGTTAATTTCCATGAATATCTTGATAATCAATAAGTAACTCGACATATTGCAAAATGTTTGGAGGTAATTGGTTATGGAAATGAAAGATATCGTTATTATCGGCGGAGGCCCGGCGGGGTTGGCGGCAGGTCTCTACGCGGCAAGGGCTGCTCTGGATGTTGTGTTGATCGAGCAGGGCGCCTTGGGTGGGCAGGCAGCCGGTACGGAGCGTATTGAAAATTACCCCGGGTTTGAAGAAGGGATTGGCGGACCGGAGTTGGCAAGACGGATGGACGTGCAGGCAAGGCGCTTCGGGTTAAATGTGCTTGATACCAACGTACAAAGGCTGTTGCGTATGGAAAACGGCTTTGCCGTAAGGACCGGGGAGGGAGAGATTGTCACCAGGGCGGTGATTCTGGCCAGCGGGACTCAGCCGGGAAAATTAGGTATTAAAGGGGAGGAGGAACTCCACGGGCTGGGTGTGTCCTTCTGCGCCACCTGTGACGGGGCATTTTTTAAAGGCAGGACGGTCGCGGTTGTCGGCGGCGGCGATGCCGCGGTGGAGGAAGCGATATTTTTGACCCGTTTTGCCGAGAAAGTATATATCATTCACCGGCGGGGCGAGCTGCGGGCGACAAAAGTCCTTCAGGAGAGGGCGAGGCGCAATCCAAGAATTGAATTCATATGGCATTCCGTAGTGGAGGAAATCCTCGGCGCTTACTTTGTCGAAGGGATCCGGGTGAAAAACGTACAAAGCGGCGATGTGGAGGAGATAAAAGTTGACGGAGTATTTCTCTATGTCGGTACCAGGCCCAACGCCGGGCTGGTTCGCGATTTGGTAAAACTGGACGACCAGGGTTATGTAATCACCGATGAAAACATGGCGACAAGCTGTCCCGGCCTTTTTGCAGCCGGCGATGTGCGCAAAAAGCTGCTTCGTCAAGTCGTAACGGCCGTTGCCGACGGCGCTACGGCAGCCGTAGCAGCTGAAAAATATCTGGAAAGCATTGCGCGCTGAATCAAAGACCAGTTGGTTAATTGGAACAAGCGCCGGGTATCAGCTCAATGATTCTAAGGCAGGAGCCGTTTTAACCGGGCGCTGAGCCAGCCGCAGGCGTCACACCCCTTATTCAGTAACCGACCTCTGGGCGCGGGCGCTCCGCAAAACGGACAGGTTTCCAGAATATCGCGGCGGGCCTCCCGGAGCAGACGGACCCACGGACGTAAAGCGTCCATATTACCTGCAAAGTAAGCTTTTTCCGTATTAGTGCGGCCCAGGTAATGCATTTCCAATACCAGCTTGCCGTCCGGGCCGCTCATAATATCTTCTGCGATAAACTCTACTGCCAGCACATCAGCGGCTGCCATGCGGAACGACAGGCTTTGTCCGGAGCGTCCCAACCAGCATAGTGCGCCATCCCGCACGCAAAAGGCGCCGGACTGCCAGGCAAACTTGCCGGCGCCGTCTGTCGTCAAGTACCAGATTGTCTCGTCTATATCTGGAGACGCAAGATTAATGTCTTTGGAGCCGGCCAGGGCTTGCGCTTTTTTCAGGGTGTCAAATAAGTTCTGAATGTCTACACAATGCAGCCGCACCACGTCGCCGGAAGTCATGGTGAGCCAAACTTCCTGCCTGTTTTGATCGCTGAAGTGCGCTACCTGCCGGGTATCAATTCCACTGATCAGCCATAAATTAATATCCAGCAGCGTTTCTGAGGGTTCCTGCTGGTAGAGCAGCAGGCGGCGATTGGTCAGGTGAATCAATCCCGGCCGCCAGGCGGAATAAATACCCTTGCTGTACCAGCAGGAACCAAACAGGGTAAGGAGCAGTTGCTCTCCATCTTCCAGGTGTGGACCTGCCTCGACCTGCTTTTTTTTAGCTACGGAGCGGATGGCCTCATCCCAGTCCGTCATAAAACCGTAGCGCAGCATGGTGGACATGCCGCCCAAGGCCAGTCGTAAATTTAGTCCAAGCAGTGGAATGCCGGACACAGTAACCACCACGTCGCTATTTAACATCAACCCTTTAGTTAAAAGACGGTCGAGAAGATCGTTGAGCGTCGTTTCCCGGCGTTGCAAAGGATATTGTTGTTTGCTCTTGCTCACCATATCTTCTACCTCTCAAATGAACAAACCATGATTCTTCAATAATAAACTATCAATTGAACTTGCACAGTGCGAATGAATTCGCGATGGACAACCGAGAATTAGTATTTAAGTAGGCATAGCAAGCTGGCCGACAAAACTGTAAGGCGGCCAGGGACCGGTAAAATCCACTGTTAAACCATCATGCTGTTGAATTTTCGCCAGCGCGGCGCCTAATTCCGGCAACCGGTTTTTCTGTACCAGACAGGAGAGGTTGGCGACCATGCGTGCTCCGGGCGATGTCTTTTTTATTTTTTCTACCTGTATATCTGAGCATAAAGGACGTAGCGCCCGGTAAACTTTTCTGAAGTAAACCTCCACAATATCTTCCAGGGCTTCCTTAACCGCTTGTTCCAGCTTTTCCCGATAAAGATAGCGTGCTCCTTCCGGCTTGCCCTCCAGTTCACGCTGAAGTTTTTGCAGGTGGGGGTCTTCCCGCAAGGCGGCCTGTTTTAAAGCTTCTTCAGGCGCCAGGATTTTGACAGCATATTCTTCATTATCTTTCAGGCGCTCAATCAGCGATTGCAGTTGCTCGCTTTCCTGTGACAGCCATTCTTGCAACACATTTTGCGGAGGGCGGTCAGCAGCGTAAATTATGGTATTGAAACCAAAGGGTAAGATAGTATCCAGCTTTTCTTTAGCACGGTCCAACACATCCTGATGGTCGAATAACCATTCTTTGGCCTGTTCATCGTTGTCCGGCCGGTAGGGTTCGGCGGCACAGTCATGTACAACGGCGCATAAGCCTGCAGCGGCCAGGGAATAAACCCGGCTACCGTCAATACCGGTAATGCTCAGTTCAATTCCTGTTTTTGCAGCGGCAACGCCGTAAAGATACAAACCTGCGGGCTCTTGTGCAGCCGGTTGAGCCTGCCGGTACAGCTGCTTCTGAACCGGCGTTTTTAGAATATCAGTAAGTATTACATCATCCGAGGGTTCCAGCGTTGCCGCAGGTACCTGGTTTAAGGAATCCACTATGTTTTTTTGACGCGCCATTTCTTTCAGAACGATGTGGACAGCGTCCTGGACGGTTAATTGCACAATTTCTTGTACTGCAGTTCGTATTTCTTTTTCCAGTTCCATTCTTTCCAGTTCAGCTTTTACCAGCATGCGCACCAGCGTCTTCACCGTGGGCACGTTCCGGTCAGCAGTCTCTTTTGTGCCTTCGTCTGCCTGTTGATTCATTCTTTCACCCCTCAATCTACTTCTTCTTCCCAACGACGGGGATTAAGGATCCGGTCAACCACATCGTCGACGATACGATCCAGACCGTCCCGGATATTTTTTACGGACTCGGTTACACCTTGCTCCAACTTCATCTCTTCAATTGCCCGGTCCAAATCACGTAGTGCCCGGCCTAATCGCTCTATTTCATTTTCTTCCAGGCTGCCGTCTTCCATGCGGGCCAGTGCCTGTAATTTTAGAGCATCTTTGATGATTTCAAGCAGGGCTATGACAAGGCCGAGTAAACCGTGTTTTAAATTATCAGCATCGATTTCCAGAGGCATGACTGTACCTCACTTATTGGTATTAGAAGATCAAAATGATCACCGGTCGTTTGAATGGTCGAATCTAATCATTACGATACCATTTCGGCAGGTTACTTCCGGTTGACAGGAGTCTGCCCTGTCATTGAGATCAACAATTACCACCAGTTCGTTGCCAGTTTCAAATACATCAACAAGGGGCTGCCCTTTGGCCGGTTTCGACAAAAAGGCGGGCTTAAGCCACCAATGGTAATTTATTTTTTCACCTGTCGCCTGATCAACACGGCAGGAGGCAAATTCTACAACCGGCTCGCCTAAAAAGTTTGTGGCAACGGGGTTAATTACCTGGCGCAGGCAAAGTATAACCTCCATGTCGCTGTCCAGACCGGCTGCGCGTGCCAGGTCGCTTAGTTTTGCATGGCCGTGGCTGCACAAGTGCCACCATATAGCCCTGCTCCGGCAATCCAGTGCAGCCAGGAATTGTTTCATTTTGGATCATCCATTTTCATTGTGATATCCCTCTTTCTGTCAGTATTTAAGGCAAAGATGCGATAGTCTCCTTTTGTTTTTTCGCTCTGGCCGGAATCCATCCGCACCATGGGCACCCCTCAGTCAGGAGTTCTTCCTTCGGTATTCGCTTTTCACACTGCGGGCAATTTTCTTTTTCGATAATGGCCTCTTTCCAGGCGGCGGTTTCAATGTTGGTACCCGAGGGGAATTCCAGGCCATAGCGGGCAGCTGTTTCAAAGGAAGCAAGCGCCGCCCTTATTTTTACTCCCAGCAGTTCCACCCCGGCCACGGACACTACGATATCGGCATTAATAACTATGCCTTTGTCCAGCAGGCGGTCTACCAGAACCACCAGCGTGTCTTCATCTCTTTGTTTTCTGGGTCGCAGCCCATTTTCCATGCAAAAACCTCCAACCTCTTCTTATTCTGTTACTTCAGGCTGAGCTTTGTGCAGACCGTCCGGCGCCGCCCACGACTTGAGCTCCGCCAAGGCCAGGCGGAAATGCTTATTGCAGAGCGTTATAGCTGGAGGTTCCGGTTGAGACTTGAAATTTTCGGCCAAATACTCGCGCACTGCCGCAAGCGCTGCCCGGTTGCATAGATGGCGGATTTCCGCACCGGAGAAACCTGCTGTTTCGGCCGCCAACCCGTCCAAATCTACATCTTCCGCCACAGGCCTTTTCCGGGTGTGCACAGCCAGGATTTGCCGGCGGGCGGCAGAATCGGGAAGCCCCAATTGCAACTGCAGGTCAAAGCGGCCTGGCCGCAGCAGGGCCGGATCGATCAAATCCAGCCGGTTGGTGGCGCCCAGCACTACTACCCGCCGTAATTCTTCAATTCCGTCCATCTCGGTCAATAGTTGGCTCAACACCCGCTCTGCGACAGCCCCGCCCCCCATGCCACGGGAAGAAACCAGGGCGTCTATTTCATCAAAAAATATGATGCAAGGCGCTGCCTGACGCGCTTTGCGAAAAACCTCCCGTACGGCCTTTTCAGATTCTCCCACCCATTTGGATAAAAGGGAGGGGCCTTTGATGGAGATAAAGTTGGCGTTGGCCACGTTGGCCATCGCTCGCGCCAGCAAGGTTTTGCCTGTGCCTGGCGGCCCGTACAGGAGTATTCCTCGCGATGCCTGTGCTCCCGCCTGAGCGAAGAGCTCTTCATATTTTAAGGGCCATTCAACAGTTTCACAAAGGTGCTGCTTGATCTCGTCCAGTCCTCCTACATCTTCCCAACCCACGTTAGGCACCTCAACCAGAAATTCCCTGGTTGCCGACGGTTCAACTTCTTCCAAGGCCTGCAGAAAATCCTGCATGGATACTCGCAGCCTGGCGACCAGGTCGGGGGGAAGCCCCTCCGTGAGCGGTTCCAGATGGGGCAAATACTTTCTGATACGATGCATGGCTGATTCCCGGCAGAGAGCCAACAAGTCTGCTCCTACGAAGCCACCTGTTAATTCTGCCACCCGCTCAAGATCGACATCCTCTTCCAGGGGCATGCCGCGGGTGTGGATCTGCAGGATCTCCAGCCTTCCTTTGTAATCAGGCACGCCAATGGTTATTTCGCGGTCAAAGCGGCCGGGACGGCGTAGGGCGGGGTCCAGCGCATCGGGGATGTTGGTGGCGCCGATGACGATCACCTGGCCGCGCGAGTTCAGTCCGTCCATTAAGGATAGCAGTTGGGCCACTACACGTTTCTCGACCTCTCCGGTAACCTCGACCCGCTTGGGCGCAATAGCGTCGATTTCATCCAGAAAGATAATGCTCCTGCTCTTTTGGGATGCCTTTTCAAATATTTCCCTTAACTTGGCTTCGCTTTCACCGTAAAATTTATTGATAACTTCCGGTCCGTTAACGGATAAAAAATAGGCGCCTGCTTCATTGGCCACAGCACGTGCGATCAATGTCTTGCCTGTGCCCGGAGGGCCGCACAATAACACACCTTTCGGTGGTTCAACACCAAGGTGCTGAAATAAAGCCGGATACTTGAGGGGCAGTTCAATCATTTCCCGAATCCTGCCCAGTTCCTTACCCATGCCGCCGATATCCTCATAGGTGATTTGATTGGCTTTTTTTATACCCGAGCCTTTGAGCTGCAACACTTCCACCACGGTGTCCTTTTTTAGCAGCACAAATCCTTCGGGTATCGTGTCTTCTACCACAAATTCCTGGTTTCTTAAGCCCAATAATGAAATTCTTACCTTGTCTCCTTTAATCAGAGGCATGCCTTGCAGCGAACGGTTGATAAAAGCAGCGTCCATCTGGTTAGTTCCAGAGCCGATAGGGGTCATAATTATTTTTTTGGCGTTCCGGCCGGCCACACTGCTGACTGGAACCGTGTCACCGAGGCTAACACCGGCGTTTTCCCGGATAATCCCATCAATTTGCAGTAATTTTTTACCCCTGTATTCGGAGTGGGCGGGCAGGACCCGGGCAGCCGTCCGGCGTCCGGCGCCGATAGCCACCAGTTCCCCGATTTCCAGTCCCAGCGCCTGGATATCGGCAGGGTCCAAACGGGCGATACCCCTGCCGACATCCTTGCCCAAGGCCTTGGCTACAATAAAAGTTAGCTGCTCATTCAATTTAAATGATTCACCTGCTTTTAATACTTAGTCCTGCACGTCTAACAGTACTTCCAGGATGCCGTTACGGATGGATCTTCGCATAGTGCCAGGTTTTACCCGGTGAGGCAGAGTTATAGATTTGTTGAAAGGCTCATCCTTGGCCCATACGGTTAAATAAAGGATATTTTCTTTGATGTGAAGGACTATATCTTCATATGAAACTGTAGGTATCTCTACTACTACCCGGACAAAGTGACCCTCGTCAAATACGTCTATTACCGGATCGCTATTTTTAAAGATAATATCCTGCTGTGCGCCGCTAGGCATAGTGTCGCAGGCGACGGGAGGTTTTTTCCCCGGCAAACCGGTCTTCAAGGTAAAACCATAACAGCCGCCGAGCCTCTTACGATCCGTTAAATTGCCGAAGGTTCCCATCCTGTTGATCTCAGTATTTCCCTCGGAATCCAGTTTTTGTACCAGATCAACCATCTCACCGATGCCTCTCAGAATACTTCCCAGAATACCGCCATCGCTATCGTTTTTCAATAAATAACACCTCCGGCCGGCCGGATCGCTCCGGGGTTATCGAAAAGTTCTCAAAAAAAAAGCTTTTCCAAGCACATTACAGGTTTTGCTTGTATAGTATATGGGATGCTCCGACAGATGTGACGGGAGCGGAAGTAATAATGACAGAAAAGTCGGAGGGTTTCTTATTCTGAGTATTCATCCGATTCCTCTTCCATTTGTTCCTTATATTCTTCAATTTCCTGAAGGCGTTCAATCAGGGTATTCTCCATACGTTCATACATTTTTTCGCTTATTTCTCCAATATCTAACAAATATTGAAGCCTGCGGAGCTCTTCATATACTTTTTCTTCATCACAGAATTCCTTCATAACCTCTTTATGAATTTCTTTAAATACAAACATGAGCCCTTTAAATGGAGACAAAAGTATATCGTCAACTATAAACATAAACTACCTCCAGGTCACCAGTTAACCTTAACGAAATTATAGGGGGTCCAGGGGCCTGAATACTTAAAGATGAATCTTTCCTGGTACTTATCATACAAATCTTTTACTGCTTGATCGAAAATTTCAATATGCTCACTTTTTACAAGAAATGCCGCGTTAAAGACCATTTTTTCACCGGTAACGGGGTTGAGAACGGAGTCGTCCGCCAGTTTTTTTAGTGGCTTAAAAATCAACCTGACATATTCATCTCTTTTATCCAGAACCTTTTCCTCAATAATCTTGCCTGCCTCTATAGCGATAGCGTACCGGTCCTTTTTCCTGATGCCATATTCTTTTTTCAATGTCTCGATCTTTTTGTCTCCAATTTCTTTTACAAAAGCATCCTGTTTCCAAAATATTTTTAACCCAAGCTCTATCCGGCCTTTGATTTTGCTCAACAAGTGGTTTATTTCATCAAAATTTTTATCCAATATTTTCTCTGCCTCGTTATTGTTCTTGAATACAGTTCCAAATCTCAGGGGCAGGAGATCGATTATTTCTTGCAATTGCGTGACAACTTTTTGATGATTGAGTATATTTTTTCGAGTGGGTTGCCAACTGGATTGCGCTGCTTTCTTAACAATGACGGCGATTCCCCGGTGGGAAATAAAAAAAAGATCAGTGGGAAGCTTGGCGCGTAAATCTCTTTCCTGCTCCAACTGAATAATGCAGTATCCATAAAGTCCTTGGGAGATTTTCATTCATCCTCACCTATTTTTTGCGAATTTAAAAGGTTACCGGTAATTATGGTTACAAGGTAGGCCTTATAAATATTTATCAATAAGTGAAAGGACATGGGGATATATTTCCTTTTGATTTATTATCTTGTGTCTGCTTTCAGAAAACAGTATTTCCGCCACCATATTTTTTGTTATACTGCTTCTATATTTTCTAAAATCTTCATTATTCAAAACCTTGGCGATTTTGATGCAAGTCCTGACGGTACAGGTTTTTGATGATGAAACAAAGGACCTGTAGTCCCGGACTATGTCAACAATTTTGCCGGCATCTTCATCACTCAGGCCGGAATTGGCCATGGTTATGGCAACCTCAGTCTCCCGGTCCATTTCGCTCAGCTCGATCGTGACCATGCGATCTTCCAAGGCAGCCTGTGTTTTGTGCACTCCCGCGTATTCTAAGGGATTACTGGTAAATATGATGCGAAATTCAGGATGCACTGTTATCGATTGTTTTTCCGCATCGAAACCCGGCAGAAATAAAACGCCCTCTTCCAATACCGATAGCAAAATATTATTTATGGTAGGGCGGGTTCTGGAAAACTCGTCATAAACCAAAACATGCCCGTCCCGGCAGGCCTTGGTTAGTTGTTTATCAAGCCATCTGAGTTGAAAATCTTCTTCAATTGTATAAACATTATGGATAAAATTATCAATGGTTTTCTTACGGCGGTAACCATAGTTGCCCCCAATCAAATCTGCAGCGCTGAAGTCGTTATTTCCGTATATAATACTGAAAGGTCTTCCAAGGGACCTGGCGACCTTGAGAGCAAGTGTGGTTTTTCCGGTTCCCGACGGCCCGCTAAAATGTATTGAGAGCCCTGCGTTGAGGTAACTTAGAGCCCTCTCGCAAATTTCGCTTAAAAATGTTGTTTCAACAAAACTTTGGTTTTTATTGAAAATCTTTTGTTCAGGCAGCTTGAATCACCCCTATTAGTCAAAAAAATTGTTTTCTTCTGAAAGAAGAAAACAGGAAACAAAAACATCTTTCATGAAGCAGAATAAAACGAACTCTATATAACTGTTTTACAGTCTTTAAGGCTGTTTTATCTAGGCTTTTTCTTCTTCCTTGTCGGGTTCAATGGGGTAAATTGTCAGTGAGCCACGCTCCATTAAGGCTATCCTTTCAAAGTTTGTTACTTCGTACTTATTATTCAAAGAGACATCGTATATAGCCATGAGATCACCCTTGGCGTGTCTTCTCATGTATTCTACTTCTTCAGGTACCTCTATTTTTACTTTCCAACAGTCTTCTTCCCGGCTAACCCCAACAATCTTTCCCGGTTTGCCTAGTACTTCAGAAAAAAAATCTTGCACAGTTATAATAACCTTTTTTATAACCATGCTATTTTCTCATGGCCGCCAATGCGCCGGCAGCATCGCTACGATCTTTAAAATAGGCATATAATATTTTAGAGACTTTTTTTTCGTTCTCCGAATTTTTTATTTTTAATTGCTTTTCCGTTTCCGCGCCAAGCCGTAGCCTATTGTCGTAGTACTTGCTGACAAGATCGGTTGTTTGTTTTATGATACAATCAATGTTAGCTGTTCTATCTTTGCAACTATTTTTAAACATGTCACACCAGGATTGCATACTTATCGTTAATGACATGGGATAACCTCCTTCAATATGTGTTGATAATTGCCGGGACCATTATCTGGCCCCGGCAATATCTTTTTTATGCGGCGTGCGGATGCGGGTGTGGCCCGGCCGTTAGTCCAACAGCTTCAGCGTACATCAACCAGGTTTCAACGGAAGCGATAACGACGCGAGCTTCAATAGCCAAAAGCTCGATGCCGACGAGGGCTACCCTTACAAAAGCGTCAATTACTATACCTTTTGTCAGGATTCTGTCAACAACTTCGGCCAAACTTGATGCTTGAATACTGTGTCTCATAATATTCTCCCCTTTCTTTGGTTTTAATATATGGTATTAAAACAAAGGTTGTTGTGTTACATACAGCGTCTGCCTGGTAAGGTATATATTTTTACCAGTACATTAAAATGGCATTATTGGATATATTGACTTAAAAATGATATCTATTATACCGCTCGTACCATCTTTCTGTCAGCATAATGTCCGCAGAATTTATCCTGTTCAACAGACCAGTCAGTTATATAGTGGTTCATGTTCCATTCCACACAAACTTGTGTGGAAGATAGTATCAGATTGGAATAGGTCCTAATCCATTCGGGGCTGATATGCTTAAAGGCGAAGGTTCCACTTTTGCAGATAAGAACGATCCAGTAATAGTTACCGCACCGGCTGAAGGAAAAAATACTTTCGCTGGCGCACCCGCTGCCCGGACAGTGACGCGCCAGCTTCGATTCTGGTTTTACCTTGCCGAGTATCTCCAATACTTCGGATAACTGAGAATCCTCATTGATAATTTCATCCATAAAAAATCCCCCTTAAAATAGATATGTTTTGACCGGTTAACACATGATATGCCAACAATATCCAATTCGTTACATTTACTTATTAAATGATTGCAGCGGGTGGGATAGGTTGCTGTTAAAATTCTGCAAAAAAAGAACGCCCTTTCGAGCGAACATACTGGTTTGAAATCAATACAAAAATTATCTCTTAATCAGGGTTGTGTCTATGTCCTTAAGGTAGCGATTAACCTTTTAGGATTTAACAGCAGGTCCAGCCCGGCGTTGATATCATTGACCACAACGTCTGAGGCTTTGAGGGCCAGGGTGGAAGTCCCCTCCGGACCGAGCACGGCCACGCCTACGGCCGCGCGGGCAAGCATGAGCGCGTCGTTGTTGCCGTTACCTACAGCCATAACCCCTTCCGGGCCAAGTGTTTCAACATATTGCTCTTTTTCAGGGCCGCCTGTTGCTGAAGTAAGGATGTGAATGACTGCTTTTATCTCCCGGCATGAAGATTTACACAACCCAAAAGTGTCTGCCGTGATGATATGCACCTTTACATTTTCCGCCAGTAGGTTGAGCCTTTCCTTGACGCCAGGGATCAGGTTGCCGTCGCACCCCAAGGTCCCGTTGTAGTCCAGGACGATATGCTGAAAAGTTATAGCGCCTCTACCTGGAATAGTGATTGTAATCATAATCCACCTCAAGTTCTGTATGTTTCTAATACTGCACTCTACAAGTATTTTAAATGATCAACCTCAGACATGTAAATTCGAAAAAGTCACATGCCATTTAAAACCCCTGTCCGACATGTGGTAATTTTTCCAGGTGATTCTGAATATAATTTGGAATAATAAGGTAATTGGACAAGGGGTGACTGTCATGGCCGGGCGCTGGTATGCCTTAACCGGGGAAGAAGTTCTGACGAAGCTGCAAACCGATAGTAAAAAAGGTCTTAATGAGAAAGAAGTTAAAGAAAGGTTGGAGCGTTTTGGTCCCAATGAACTGGCCCGTGCCGCCAAAGTGTCACTATGGAGTCTTTTTGCAAACCAGTTCAGAGATTTTATGGTCCTGGTGCTGCTGGCGGCTACCTTTATATCAGGACTGTTGGGCGAATATGCCGATGCTGTTACCATTATGATTATCGTGGTGGTTAACGCCATTCTTGGTTTCGTCCAGGAGTGCCGTGCCGAGCGATCTATAGAAGCTCTGAAACAGCTTACCGCGCCGGAGGCCAGGGTGGTACGCAGCGGCCAGGAACGCAAAATTCCTGCCTCGGAGCTTGTTCCCGGGGACCTGGTCTTATTGGAAGAGGGCGACAGGATTCCAGCCGATCTGCGGCTTTTGCTGACCGCCAACCTGGAAATAGAAGAGTCATCTCTTACCGGCGAGTCTGTACCCGTACGGAAGCGGGAAGAAGCTCTGCCCGGTCAGGAAGTTGCCCTGGCTGACGCCCGCAACATGGCCTACCTTGGCACCGCGGTTACACGCGGGCGCGGGCGGGGTGTGGTAATCCACACCGGCATGTCTACAGAGATGGGGCAGATATGCGGCATGATCCAGGAAGCCGGCCAGGAAGAAACCCCGCTGCAACGCCGCCTGGGACAGCTCGGCAAAGGGCTGGTGGCTTTTTGCCTGTTGATTTGCGCGTCGGTGGTAGTGGTGGGTATTGCCCGGGGCGAAGAAGCTTACCAGATGTTCCTGGCCGGGGTTAGTCTGGCGGTAGCTGCTATACCTGAAGGACTCCCCGCCATTGTAACCGTGGCCCTGGCCATAGGGGTCCAGCGGATGATCCGGCGTCATGCCATCATTCGCAAGCTGCCCGCTGTAGAAACCCTGGGCTGCGCCACGGTAATTTGCTCTGATAAAACCGGTACCCTTACCCAGAACCAGATGACTGTCAGGAAGGTTGTCATAAATGGTGATGTGTTTGATATAACCGGAGAAGGCTACGATCCCAAGGGTGAATTTGAGGGAAGAGGGGACATGCGGAATATAAAGTTTACCCTGCTGATGAAGGCGGCGGCCTTTTGCAACAATGCCGTGCTGGAACGGGGAGGAGTCAGTGTCGCAGGGCTTTTCAGAGGATTAGTGAAGGGACGGCCCGCTCATGACTGGTCGATCCTGGGAGACCCTACCGAAGGAGCGCTCTTGGTGATGGCCGCCAAGGCCGGTTATTGGCGGGAGAGGCTGGAGCTTAAAGAGCCGAGGATCGCCGAACTTCCCTTTGACTCGGACCGCAAGCGCATGACTGTCCTGCACCGGCAACCATCCGGCAAGGTTGCGGCCTATGTCAAGGGAGCGCCGGACAGTATTGTTGAACTCTGTACCCACACTTACCGGGGCGGGATCGCGGTCCCCCTCTCGACGCGGGACAGGGAAGAAATCCTGCGCCACAACGGGCTGCTGGCAGAGAAGGCCCTGCGCGTGCTGGCGTTTGCCTACCGGGAGCTGCCGGCCGGAGCGGAAGAATTATCGGAGGAGGCTGTTGAGCAGAGGTTGGTTTTTTTAGGTCTGGCCGGCATGATCGACCCGCCGCGGCCTGCCGCCGTAACCGCTGTTCATACCTGTCACAGAGCAGGCATCAAAGTAGTTATGATTACCGGCGACCACCCGTTGACAGCCCGCGCCGTAGCGCTAGAACTGGGCATTCTGTCCAAGAAAGGCGATATCCTGACGGGCACTGAAATTGACCGGTTATCGGACAAGCAACTGCAGGAGGCTGCGGGGGAGGTATCCGTATATGCCAGGTTGTCGCCCAAGCACAAGCTCAGGATTGTCCGCGCCTTAAAGCAGTCGGGCCATGTGGTGGCGATGACCGGGGATGGGGTTAATGACGCGCCGGCGGTTAAGGAAGCTGATATCGGCATCGCCATGGGGACGACCGGGACGGATGTCACCAAAGAAGCCTCGGCCATGGTGCTGTCGGACGATAATTTCAGCAGTATTGTCGCCGCTATCGAAGAAGGCAGGGGCATCTACGACAACATCCGGAAGTTTATTCGCTACCTGCTTTCCTGCAATGTGGGGGAAGTGCTGACCATGTTTCTGGCCGTACTGGGGGGCTTACCCCTCCCGCTGGTACCGATCCAGATCCTGTGGATGAATTTGGTCACCGACGGCCTGCCGGCCATGGCCTTGGGGGTTGACCGGTACGACCGTGACATTATGAACCGGCCGCCGCGCCATCCCAAGGAGAGTGTGTTTTCGCACGGCATGACCTGGCGTATTGGCCTCAACGGGGTGGTAATAGGAGCCGGTACCCTGCTTGCCTTCCGGATCGGCCTGTCACTGGGCGACCTGGCCCTGGCCAGGACCCTGGCTTTTAACACCCTGGTGTTCTTTCAGTTGTTTTATGTTTTCATCTGCCGTTCCGAATTTCACAGCATTCTCGAGGTGGGGCTGGGAACCAATCCCTATCTGGTGGGGGCCGTTCTGTTTTCCGCTACGCTGCAGCTTGCCTCGGTATATGTGCCATTTCTGCAGCCGGTCTTCCACACCGTACCTTTGAACGGCGAGCACTGGGCCATTATCCTGGCGATTTCTTCAGCTCCTATTGTCTGGGGAACCCTGTTCAGGAGCCTTGCGGAACGTGCCAGGGAAAAAATAATGTATCTGAAAGTATAAGTAAACAGTGCCCTGGGCCTGATAATATGAGGATTTATGATTAATATTTCCAAAGCGCCAAATGGATTTAGTTTGGCTATACAATTATTTCAATTTATGGTTCTTGATTTTGGTAAGATTAGATGTATAATATAAGTTAATTAAATTATTATAAGAATACAGAAACAGGGTTGTTTCTTATACTTGGAACTGAGTAGTTTCCATGAGGTAATGAAGCCTCATACGGGTCACCAAAAAGGTGGCCTGTATGAGGTTTTTTATTTCCATAGAAGAACTTGAAAGGAGGACCGCTGTTTTACATTTTGATGTATCACAAAGGAGGTATACATAGTGAAAACACCGCAGGACGTTCTTGCTTTAATCAAGGACAAAGATGTTAAAATGGTTGATGTCAAATTTATCGATCTACCTGGCATCTGGCAGCACTTCACCGTACCCGTATCAGAGTTTGAGGAGGGAATATTTGAAGAAGGACTTGGCTTTGACGGTTCCAGTATCCGCGGGTTCAGGGCCATCGACCAAAGCGATATGGTCCTTATTCCAGACCCGGCCACAGCCTGTATCGATCCCTTCTGCCAGGTGAAGACCCTCAGTATTGTTTGCAATGTGTTCGATCCCGTATCCGGTGAAAGGTACAACCGCGACCCCCGCGGGATAGCTCAGAAGGCGGAAGAATATTTAAAAGCCAGCGGTATAGCGGACCAGAGCTTCTGGGGCCCGGAAGCGGAGTTCTTTGTGTTCGATTCCATTCGCTATGACCAAAACCAGCATTCGGGCTACTATTATGTTGATTCCGTGGAAGGAATCTGGAATTCCGGCCGGGACGAAAATCCGAACCTGGGCTACAAGCCCCGCTACAAAGAAGGATATTTCCCCGTACCGCCCACGGACAGCCAGCAGGACATGCGTACCGAGATGGTCCTGACCATGCAGGCTGCCGGCATTCATGTAGAGTGCCAGCACCACGAAGTGGCTACCGCCGGCCAGGCTGAAATTGATATGAAGTATGGCACGCTCACCAAAATGGCCGACCAGGTAATGATGTTTAAGTATATCGTTAAAAATGTGGCCAGGAAATTCAACAAGACGGCGACCTTTATGCCGAAGCCGCTCTTCCAGGACAACGGTACCGGCATGCATGTCCACCAGAGCCTCTGGAAGGACGGTAACCCTTTGTTTTTTGATGCCAACGGTTATGCCAAGTTAAGTGAAACGGCCATTTATTATATCGGCGGCCTGTTGAAGCACGCCCATGCGCTTACAGCCCTGACCAGTCCCACCACCAACTCTTACAAGCGGCTTGTTCCCGGGTATGAAGCCCCGGTAAACCTGGTGTATTCCATGCGGAACAGGAGCGCGGCGGTCCGTATTCCCATGTATTCCAACAACCCCAAGGCCAAACGCATCGAGTTCCGGCCGCCCGACCCGTCCTGCAACCCCTACCTGGCCTTTGCCGCCATGCTGATGGCCGGTCTTGACGGGATCAAAAATAAAATTTACCCGGGTGAACCCATGGACAAGGACATTTTTGATCTGCCCGCCGAGGAGGCCAAAGAAATCCGTTCCGTACCAGGGTCACTGGACCAGGCTCTTAAGGCCCTGGAGAGTGACTATGAATTTCTCCTGGAAGGGGGCGTCTTTGACAAGGATGTGCTGGATGCCTGGATTGATTATAAAATAGCCCGTGAAGTTGACGCCATCAGACTCAGACCTCATCCGTACGAGTTTATGCTTTATTACGACATTTAAACTTACAATTTTGGCCATAGCGCTTAGTCGATAATTTTGGAATTTAGGCCTCTGGTTAACACAACGGAGGCTTAAATTTCAAGCTGACGGAGGGTTAGCCCTTGCCTTACGGAACCATTGAAGAAGCTTTTCTGAACTTCATAGCCGGACTGGAGTTAACAGAACAAAGCGTTGCCCCCGCAATGGCAAAAAGTCAGCAGCTCATTGAGTTGGCCGGGAGAGAATTGAAGGTCAACGGCTCCTTTTTCGGGGGCCCTTACCGCAGGGGGACAGGTGTGCCTTCCGACACACTCAGGCTGCACCTGGTCCTGGGTTCCAAATATTACTATAGCTACCGGGAAAACTCAACCAAACTGCTTTACTTCCTGAAAAACAGGTTATCGAAATTTGCCGGTAATGCCCTGGTAGGGGAAGACGGGATGGTTATCAGAGTGAAAAGCCCGGGGGTTGACCTCGACCTTGTACTCTCAATAAAACTAAAATCATTTGGTTACCTTACGCCCAACGGCCTTGGCGGCTGGTTTAAGTCTAATCCGGATAAGGAGGAAGCGCTATTTAAGGCAAAAGACAAAGCCTCCTCGGGTAGATTTTTACAGCTGGTTAAGGTAATCAAAGCGTGGAACCTTTCAGCCGCCAGGCCGTTTGACCCTTACTATCTGGAGTTGCTTGTCTACTACAGGGTTAATGATTTTAACAAAACGTACGCGGAACTGGTACATTCTCTTTTTGCCAGCATGCGTATGTTTCTGCCGGAGTTTTTAAACTGCCCCGCGGCGGATGAGGTTATATCATGCGGCGCGCCGGACGGGGTCAGAAAGCTGGTTATCGAGAAAGCCTTCGATACAACCGCCAAGGCTATAAATGAATGTGATGTCGACAAGTCTTCAATACTATGGAGATCTCTGCTGGGAGCAGAATTTGGGAGGAGCAAAAATGACTCCGGTTACCCCGCTGGATAGCGGGGTTTGTCTTTTTTTGAAAAATGGTCTATACTGGTTCTGATGCAAAATATGGTGGAGGAAAACATGGAGCTTCCAAAGCGCTTAGCCGCGCTGGCGGCATTTATACCATACGGCAGTATTGCCGCCGACATAGGGACCGACCATGCTTACCTCCCAATTTTTCTTGTTAAACAAGGAATATGCCGTTTTGTAATTGCTACCGATCTGAGGGAAGGACCATTCCAGTCAGCAAAACACAAGATTAAAGAGCACACCCTGGAAGACCGGATAATTTTGCGCCTGGGAGACGGACTGCAACCGTTAAAGCCGGGCGAGGTCGAGGTATTGGTCCTGGCCGGGATGGGCGGCAACACGATCAGGGGCATCCTGGCTGGGGCGCCGCCAACATTGGCGGGAATTAAAAGGCTGGTAATGCAGCCAATGACCGACGCGGGGGACTTAAGGAATTGGCTGGCAGCTAACGGTTGGAAAATTGCCGATGAGGAACTGGTAGAAGAAGAAGGCCGGATATATGTTGTCATTGCCGCCGAACCGGGATGTGAAGTTACCTGTGACCCGCTCTATTTGGAGCTGGGCCCCAGACTGCTGGAGAAAAAAAGCCCGTTGCTGGAAAGGTACCTGACCAGTTTTATGGTTAAGTACGAGCGTGTTCTGGCGGGGCTGGCCCTCGCCCATAGTACGGCGGCCAGGGAAAAAGCCCTGGAAATCGAGGCAAAAGTGGCTAGAATCAGGGAGGTCTCGGCATGCCTGTAAAAGTCAGTGAGATAATTCGTCTTATTGAAGAGGCTGTGCCTCCATATCTTGCGGAAAAGTGGGATAACAGCGGCTTCCAGTTGGGGGCACCGGAAGATAAAATCGCCCGCGTCCTGCTCGCGCTTGATGTCAACCCAGTTGTGGCCGCCGAAGCACGGGAAAAAGGCGCTGGTTTAATTGTGAGCCACCACCCGCTTTTTTTTAAACCGGTCAAAGCTATCCGCTTTGACCGTGCGGAAGGTGAACTGATCCGTTACCTCATCTCCCACAAGATTTGCGTTTACGCGGCCCATACCAACCTTGACCTGGCGGAGGGAGGGGTGAATACAGCGCTGGCCCGGAGGCTCGGTCTTAACGACCTTTCGATATTGCAAGAGGCCGGCCGTGACGCATATTTTAAGCTGGCTGTGTTTGTCCCGATGGGACACTTGGACCAGGTCAGGTCCGCTATCGCTGAAGCCGGCGCCGGCTGGATCGGCAATTACAGCCACTGCACGTTTGCCGTACCTGGCACTGGTACCTTCAAGCCGCTGGCAGGCGCCAATCCGTTCATCGGCAGTATCGGAGAAATAGAGCAGGTGCAGGAAATAAGGCTGGAGACCGTAGTTCCTGCCAAACGGGTAAACGGGGTCCTGCAGGCCATGAGCAAGGCCCACCCTTACGAAGAGGTCGCCTACGATCTCTATCGTCTGGACAATCCCGGCGCGGCTTATGGTCTAGGCAGGGTTGGCGCGCTTCCCCAGCCGATGCCATTGGGACGGTTTGCCGAAAAGGTGAAAGATGTCCTGGGTTTAGCTGCCCTGCGCTTTGGGGGATCCCTTGAGGAAACCGTCAGCAAGGTGGCCGTGTGCGGCGGATCGGGCGCCGATCTCTGGGAGGCAGCCTTGTCTTGCGGAGCCGATACCCTGGTCACCAGCGATATCAAGTACCATACAGCCCAGCAAATACTGGACGCCGGACTCAAATTTGTGGATCCCGGGCACTATGGCACGGAAGCAGTGGTCCTGCCGGAGCTGCAGAACTATCTCCGGAGTCGCTGCCGCGAATTGAACATGGATATTGAGGTAATCTTGTCTGAGACCAAGACGGACCCGTTTGAGTATCTTTAGGATAGGAAATATTCCTATCCTTTATTAATTTTGTCGAGGAGAGAGGTTTGCTATGCTCGATTTAAAACCGCTGTGGGAAATCCAGCTGCTGGATAGTCAGAGGAAGGCGCTGGAGATAAAGTTGAAGGAGGGGCAGATTTCCAAAGACTTAAAGGCTCTCAGGGGTGAAATAGAACAGGGCCGGGCGGACTTTGATAAGTTAAAGGAAAAGTATAATAGTTTAAAAAAAGAGCTGAAAAAAAAAGAAATGGATGCTGCCGCGGCAACTGAGCAGGTGGATCATCTCGGGCAAAAATTATACAGCGGTACTATCACCAACATCAAAGAAATCAACACCAGCAAAATCAAGCTTGACAGCTTGAAGAGCGTCGTCAATAAAACCGAGGATGAAATCCTTAATATCATGGAGCATCTGGACAGCCTGCGCGCTCAGCTGGAGAAGAAGAGCGTAGAGTTAAATAAAAAAGCCGATGAGTTTCGTAAGATGCACGGCACATACCTGGCCAACCAGCAAAAGATTAAAAGTGTTTTAGCCCAGTTGCCCCTATCAAGACAAAAAATATTGGATAAACTGGATATTGACCTCTGGAACAAATACCAGGAGATGAAAAAAAGGTTTAATGACCCCCTGGCCAAGGTCGAAAAAGGGATCTGTCTGGGCTGCCGGATGGGGATATCCTTCAACGACCTGCGCCTTTTAAAGCATGGAGCAGATCTGGTATACTGCAGCAACTGCGGCCGGCTTTTATTCTGGGAAAGGTAGACCGGACAAGTCGGAGCGCGAGATTTGCAATTATTATATATTTAGTGATATAATATGTTATATAAATGCTAGTGAGTAAATCAGGTGGTCGCGGGCGCAAGGCCGAAAGGTGGCGCCTGAGGAAAGTCCGGGCTCCGCAGGGCAGGGTGCTGGGTAACTCCCAGTGGGGGCGACCCCAAGGAAAGTGCCACAGAAATGCAGACCGCCCGCCGGAAGGTTTGACCTTCCGGTGTGAGGCAAGGATGGAACGGTGCGGTAAGAGCGCACCAGCGGCCGGGCGACCGGCCGGCTAGGTAAACCCCACCTGGAGCAAGACCGAATAGAGGAACATAGGGACGGCCCGTCCCGTTCCCGGGTAAGGTCGCTTGAGGCGGCTGGAAACAGTCGTCCTAGATAGATGATCACTTAACGACAGAACCCGGCTTATCGATTTACTCACACGTCAATGACGGAATACGCTCTAAATTGGGCGTATTTTTTAGTTTGTGGGTTTCTAAATTTATTTCTCTGTCGATTGACTAAAAAAACTTGACAATAGTTCGATGTCTAACTATACTGTGAATATGAAACAAAACAATGCGCTTTCCCTAATAGGCAGGATAAGAGAAAAAGCAAATAAGTTTATTATCAGGGAACTCGAAAGTCATGGAATTAAAGGGCTTGTTCCTTCTCATGGTGATATTTTAGTTATCCTTTTTCATGGAGAGAAATACACTATGAAGGAGTTAGCAGATAAAATTAATAGGACAAAGCCAACAGTTACTGTATTGATAGATAAGCTGGCGGAGTATGGTTTTATTCAAAAGGAAAAAAGTTATACGGATAGTAGAGTAACCTATATAAAATTAACCAATAAGGGAATTGAACTGAGACCAATTTTTGAGGATATTTCTGAAAAGCTTAATGCCATGCTCTATGGTGATTTTACAGATGAAGAATCAGAGGTTTTTGAAATGTTATTGAATAAGGTAAACTCCAGACTGGATAAACAAATATGAATCACATATAATCTAAGGATTATTTTTTTGCGTATATAGTTAGACGTCTAACATGATGAAAAACCTGGATATGGAGGTGTGCTTGTAAACAGAACAAAAAGATTAAATTCTAAAAGGAGAAATGCAAAATGGAAGCATTACAAGCAATCGCAAAGAGAAAGAGTACGAGGAGCTATACAACAGAACAGATTTCAGACAGACAGTTGGAAACACTTCTTTTCGCAGCAGATGCAGCTCCAAAGGCAGGAGGGGCAGAGGGATGCGTGCATATTTCAGTAATTCAGAACAAGGAACTGCTCAGAAAGCTGATTCAGGCAGCAGCAACAGCTTTTTGTCAAGGAGAAGGCTACACCCCATTTTATGGGGCGCCAACTTTGCTGGTTATTTCTGGTAACAACGAAACCCCATATGGCGGAGCAGGTGCAAATGTAGCATGTGCCGGAGAAAATGTGCTAATTGCAGCAACTGCTTTGGGTCTGGGTTCAGTCTACTTGACAGGCTTTTTGGCCGCATTTTCTGTAGCTCCTGAACTGATAAAAGAAGTGGGGGTGCCGGAAGGATTTACCCCGTTAGCAGGAGTAATTGTGGGCAATACAGCAGAAAAAGAATTTATGGAAAAAGAATTTAAAGTTGGACGGTACGTAAACTACGTCAAATAGTAACCCGCTTATTGATTTACTCACACGACAATGAAGAAAAACGCCTGAAAAGGGGCGTTTTTCTTTATAAAATTATTAACCTCAATTACCATAATATTATCTATACCTACCATGATGAGTTTTTATGGAATGAACATTACTTTGCCGCTTCAGAATTACCCGCATGCATTTGCCTTGACAATAATCATATCAATCACGTTATCATGCATATTAGCTTATGTATTTACAAAAAGGAAATTCCTTTAAAAACGTATCCTAACATAAATTAACTAAAATAATAAAATTATTAAAAACGCCTGAAATAGTGGCTTACTTCTTCTGTATGCGATTGCGAAATTGAAAAAAAATTTAGAAATTTTTCAGATTTCGACAATATGAATGAAGGAAATGTGAGATATTTGTCTAAATAAATAAAAAAAGTATCGTGCCATATTCTGGAGGTATTACTGGTGAGTGTAAAATTAAGTATACCTGGTGGGCTGAGAAGAAAAGCTTTGGATACTTATATTAACCGTCGTGAAATTTGTGATTACCAGAATAAGTACGGATCTCAGTTTGTCAATGAGGAAATTTTAAAAACACCTGAGTGCGCGATGCTTCTTACCCAACTACGTAACATGGAGGAACGAATTCAAAAAAACGAGGAACGCTTTCAAACCTTTGTAGACAGTATGCTGGATTGTTTTGCGGTTTATTCGGCTGTGCGGGACAAGTCCGGGAAAATCACAGATTTCCTGCTTGAATATGTTAATGACGCAGCATGTCACAACTTCAAAATGACCAGAGAGGAGCAGATCGGCAGGAGCTTTCTGGAGTTGCGTCCCCTTTATAAAGAAGCGGGCATTTTCAATGAATTCTGCTTGGTTGCCAATCGAGGTGTCCCTTTGGTCAGAGAAAAAATGACCTATGAGGATCCTGTAAAAAAAATTATATACGGGATGTACGATATCAGGGCCGTGAAGCTGGGTGATGGGATTGCCGTCACCTGGCGCGATATAACAGAACATAAAAAGACGGAAGAAGCCCTGCGCCATTCGGAGGAACGTTTTTATAAAATCTTTCACACCAGTTCAATCATTCAGACGCTTAGAAGACTTGAAGATTTCAGGTATATTGACGTAAACCTGACATTTGAACGGGTATTGGGGTATAGCCTGGAGGAGAGCCTGGGCCGTTCATGTATGGATTTGAACTTATGGCCGGAAGTGGAAGATCGCCAGAAATATATACGCGAAATTAAAAAACATGGTATAGTCAGGAACATGGAGGTTAAGCTTAGAGCCAAGTCGGGCGAAATCCGGATAGGTCTGTTGTCGGCGGATGTCATAGCCCTTGGTGGAGAACGGTGCGTATTAACTAACTCCATTGATATTACCGAAAAGAAGCAACTGGAAATAGAGATGGCCCGGCTCGAAAGGTTCAACCTGGTTGGCGAAATGGCTGCCGGGATTGCTCACGAGATAAGAAACCCAATGACCGCGGTTAAGGGTTTTCTGCAATACTTGAGCGGCAAAAAGGATTGTGTGCAATACAAAGAATACTACGACCTGATGATCCTCGAACTGGACCGGGCCAATGCAATTATTTCTGAATTCCTCTCCATTGCCAGAAGCAGGGCGGTGGAGTTGAAGCATCACAACCTCAATGATATTATTGAAAGCTTGTATCCCCTTATTCAGGCCGACGCAATGGTAAGTGACAAGGAGATAAAAATAGAACTTGGAGAAATAATAAACTTAAACCTGGACGAAAAAGAAATACGCCAGTTAATCCTAAATTTGTTCCGGAATGGGATGGAAGCCATGCAACCCGGCAAGCACCTGACTATCAAGACGTGCCTGGATAACGGCAAAGTAGTCCTGTCCGTGCAGGATCAGGGTACGGGTATTGATCCGGAAGTCCTTAAAAAGCTGGGTACTCCGTTTTTTACCACCAAGGAAAAGGGAACCGGCCTGGGTCTGGCAGTTTGCTACAGCATCGCCGCCCGCCACAACGCCACCATCAAGGTTAAGACCGGATCTGAAGGAACTACATTTTTCGTAAGATTCGCCAAACAGTGAGGCTGCTAATTGACATCAAATAAGACCACCATCAGAACTGGAGAAAAAGCCGAAGTGCTTATTACCGGGATCACCCACTCAGGAGCAGGTGTGGGTCGTTACCATGGGTTGGCAGTATTTATCCCCGGGACATTGCCCGGGGATAAGGTTTTAGCCGAGATTTTAGAAAAGAAAAAAAATTATGCGGTAGCGAGGCTGTTGGAAATCCTGGAGCCTTCTTCCTGCAGGCTTGAGCCGCAGTGCGTCCACTATGCCGCCTGTGGCGGCTGTCGTTTGCAGCATGTGTCTTATAAGGAGCATTTGAGGCTGAAAACTGGTCTGGTCCAGGATTCTTTAGCCCGTATCGGGGGTTTGGGTGATGTAGTGGTTGGTGAGACCGTGGGTATGGAGCATCCCTGGCACTACCGCAATAAAGTCCATTTTAAGGTTGAAAAGCAAGACGGTCGCTATCAACTTGGTTTTTTTGAAGAGGGCTCCCATAATCTGACCGGTTTTTTCAGCGCCGGAAACTGCCGGCAACCTGGTTGCCTCCTGGTAGACACCGGGTTGAACCAGTTGGCCTCCCTCTGTGGGACACTCCTTAACAAGTACGGAGGAGACCTGGAACGGGAGCCTGTTTTTTTTAGACACCTGGTATTGCGTAAGGCTTTCTTTACAGGCGAAATGATGGCCGTAGTCGTTACAGGAAGCCGGGATTGGCCGCGCGAGAAGGACTTTGCAAGTGAGCTTATGTCCCAACAGCCGGGGATAACCTCCCTGGTCCGCAACATCCACACAGGTTTGTCCGGGGAGATTATGGGCAAGGAGTTCAGGCTTCTGGCAGGCCGGGACGCTATCTATGACCGGTTGGCCCACCTGACCTTCAGAATATCACCCGGTTCATTCTATCAGGTCAACCCGCTTCAGACAGAGGTCTTATATAGCAAGGTCGAGGAGTACGCAGCCTTGACCGGAAGAGAAACGGTGCTCGACGCCTACTCCGGGATCGGTACCATAGCTTTATATCTGGCCCGGCGGGCCGGGCAGGTATACGGTCTCGAGGTTGTCTCCGCGGCGGTTGAAGA
>NZ_QFGB01000024.1:0-56963 GCF_004369245.1 Pelotomaculum sp. FP
CCCCCGCCACTACAGAGAACCCCAAATATACGGTTATGCCTGTGCAAGATGTATCGGTGTATGAAGTGGGAGAGACAGGCGGGATCAGTACCATGACCGTCAGAACCGGCGTCAGCGGCCTGAAATATTTTGGCGCCCAGATCAACCCGGTCACAGCCCATGCAGGGCAAGAAGCCGTGGTCTTTACCCATCTGCGCGGCGGCCTCCAGTTGAGCCTCAACGTCACCAAAGCGGATTTTGACCTCGTTGACCGGGCCCAGGCCGGGTTCAACGTCCAGGTTGGGGACATCGTCAAAGTATTCATTATGGACGACTTGACCAACGACGTGGACCATAACCCGATCCTGTTGCAGTAGAGGCCGCGGTAGAGAAGGATGGGGCGCGGGGATCTTCCCCACGCCTCATTTCGCGGTCTTTCCCGTTCGTCCCAAGGGGCATCGTTGATCGTTGCGAAAAAGGCGCTGAGTTGTCAATGCCCTTTTCCTATTTAAATTTTCATTAAGATAATAAAAAAAGGTAATAAAAACAGGAAAAACAAAGGAAAGGAGTAAAAGGATGGACAGCAAAAAGCGCAGCCGGTTGCTGGCGTGCCTGATGATTTTGGCCATGTTTTGCGCCATGCTCCCCACCAGCGCTCTGGCGACGGAGGGTCCGGCGGGCCGCGCCGGGGGCGCGGAGGTCACAGTCACGGAGGCGACCTACGAGGTCACGGTGGACAGCGCCGTAACCGGCGGCAGCATTGCGGTGAACCCGCATAGAGGCGTCCAGGGCGACACAGTCACTGTCACCGTGACGCCGGACAGCGGCAAGCAACTGGTGGCGGACAGCCTGAAATACACCGCGGACAGCGGCAGCGCCTACACGGCGATTAGCGTCGCCGGGGGCGTGTACAGCTTCGCCCTTCCGGCAGCGGACGTCGTTGTGACCGCCCAATTTGCAGACATCATAAACGAAACCCCCGAATTGGTCCCGGTGGCTATCAGCACCGACGGCGCTACAGTTGCCGGCGGCGACACCATTAGCGCGGACGGCACTTACAACGTCGCCGCCGGCGCGACGGGTACGATCACGATCAATTCCGGGCTGACCGTGACGCTGGTGGGCAGCGGCACGGCGAACGAGCCCAACAGGGAGCTGTCCGTCGACTGCGGCGAAGGCGTGACGCTGACGATCCGGGATCTGTACGTGAGCAACACAGACGAAATTAACCTGCTCAACTTCTCCGGCTCCGGCAACAGGCTGCTGGTAGCCGGCGTGAACGTGCTGGAGGGCATGGTGTACAACGCCAAAGCCGTGCTTCACGTCGGTCCCGATACCGAGCTGACCATCGACGGCGCTGACGCCGACGGGACCATGTATTTATACAAATACACGGCGGGAGCCGGCATCGGCGGCGACATCCATGAGGCGAACGGCAGGATCAACTTTGCCGGCGGCAATTTGTTTATCAAGGGCAGCAAAACCGGCGCCGTAATCGGCAACGACACCTGCGGCGACGAAGCCAAAGAGGCGCAGATTGGCGACATCATCATTTCCGGCGGCAGGATATATATTGAGGCCAACGCCCGGGGCGCGGCTATCGGCGGCAGCAGCATGTCCGCCGGCGGCAACGTCTACATGACCGGCGGCACCCTGGCGATTTATGTGGACTGGACGGGTTCCGCCATCGGCGCCGGCGCCGTGGAACTGGCTGCGGAGGATGCCAACTGCGGCAATCTGATCATCAGCGGCGGCTCCCTGAAGGTCTTTGTCAACCAGAACGCCGCCTACGACTGGGGCCTGACCGAGGAGCAGGTCTGCGACAGCCCCATCACCGCGACCAAAGTAAACGCCCTGCCGGGCGGCGACCCGGTTTACCGCTATATGCTGGACGTTTCCGGTATTGAGGCCGACGCCAACGGCGAATACGACGTGACCGTGGACGGAGCGCCTTATTACACCGGGGGGCTGCACGATTACGAATACACGACGAATCAGGAATCGACCATGGCCAACTGGACGAAAACCAATGCCGACAGCCATATCTACCTCTACCTTACCCTGGGCGCCCATACGGTTTCCGTGAATGGCCAGGAGTTGAATCCCATCGAGGTTGTGGAACCGGACTACAGCAGCGACGAAGTGGTCATCCCGGAAGATCAGTGGAGCGATGCGGCGGATACAGGCTGGTATACCGCCAACCCCGCCGCCACGTCCTTTGAAATCGGCACGGCGGCGGAGCTGGCCGGCCTGGCCGCCCTCGTCAACGCCGGAACCGACGATTTCAGCGGCAAAACCGTGACGCTGACGGAGCCCGTGAATCTCTCCGAACGTGAATGGACAACCATCGGCCGGTATGACAATGCAACCTCCATCGGTACAGCCTTTTCCGGTGCCTTCGACGGGGGCAAAAACGCCATCTCCGGCCTGCTGCTCGGCGATGTGGACAAGAATTACCAAGGCTTGTTCGGCTATGTTTCCGGCGCTACGCTGAAAAATATCTCCGTGGCCAACGGCTATATCACCGGCTATGAATACTTGGGCGGTGTCGCCGGCCGTGCGGTGAATTCCACGATCACCGGCTGTGATAATAGAGCCACGGTCTACGCCGTCTATAAAAGTGCCGGGGGCAGCCAACGCGTCGGAGGCGATTATTGCGGCGGCATCGTCGGCAACGGCGAGAATTGCACCGTTGCCTCCTGCCAAAATAACGGCTCCGTCGGCGGCCTGCGCTATGCCGCCGGTATCGCCGGGCTATTCTACGGCACAATCACCGATTGTGTCAACAAACACGAATGCCTTACTCTCTGGGAGGGCGTTGCCGGCATTGTTGCCGCATGCGGTACGAGGTACGGCGGCGATCCCTACAGCACGACGATCTCCAACTGCCGCAATGAAGCCGATCTGTCCGGCCAGACTGTCGCCGGCATCGCCCAATTCTCTACTGATGATAATCTCCAGATCACCAAATGCTGCAACACCGGTGATCTGACCGGTTGCGCAACCGGCGGCGGCATCATTGCCTTCATGGGTGGTGGCGACGTGGTTTCCAAATGCTTCAATTCCGGAGATATCACCGCCACCGCCAATAGCGGTATAGGTATCGGCGGCATTGCAGGCTGCATGAGGAACGGTTCAAGGACGGAGCCGGGTGTTGTGATCGATTGCTATAACACTGGCGCCGTTACCAATAAGGGCGCCATGGATACCAACGCGGGCGGCATCGTCGGCCGTGTGAATAAAGAAAACCTCTACTATTTTATCGTAAAAAACTGTTACAGCACCGGCGCTGTTTCCACCCAAATTACAGGTACTCATGCGGGCGGCGTTGTGGGATATCTCACTAATACAATATATGGTGATGTCGACATCGCCAACAGCTATTATCTCACAGGCTCCGCCCCGGGCGGCATCGCCGGGGCGGACATACCGGGCGGGGCCGAAGGTAAAACGGCGGCCGCGTTGCAAGAACTGTCCGTTACCTTAGGCGCTTCTTATGCTGACGACGACGGGGCGGAGTCCGTCAACGGCGGCTATCCCGTCCTGCGCTGGCAGGCAGGACTGCCGCAGCCCACCTGTATTGTTACTTTTAACGTCAACGTAGCTGCCGCCGTTGTCACCGTAAAAGATGCCGCCGGCGCCGCGGTCGCGCCAGAAAGCAGCGGCGGCTATCCCCTCATCGCCGGTGATCTATACAGCTATTCCGTGGAAGCGGAGGGCTATGAACCCTACAGCGGCTCTGTGTTTCCCAACGGCGATACGGAAATTTTCGTTACCCTGACAGCCATGGAAGATCCCGGAGAGCCCGTCGTTTACGGTGATATCAACGGAGACGGAAGTATTAATTCTCAAGACGTTGTTCTTTTGCGAAAGCATGTTGCCAATCTGAGTTTGCTTTCGGAGGACCAATTACCGGCCGCCGATGTCAATAATGACGGGGCCGTGAATTCTCAGGACATTACGAAGCTGAGGCGTTATGTAGCGAACATTATTGCTGCCTTAGATACAATTGGGTAATCTAACAACATAGGGAGGATGTGGAGGAGTTATGGAGAAAGAACGATATCATTTGCAAAGACTTACACCTGCTAATTCTTCCAAGTGAAATGATTAAGCCGCCAACGGGCGGCTTTTCTTTGAAACTTCATCGGCTTTTAATTTTCTAATGTTTTGGCTCGTTTACCAGTTCCCTACGATCTACAGTTCTGGGCGGCTCTTCATACCAGCCGTTGTCAATAAGGATATTGATACCGTCTTCAAGATAATTGGCCACTTCAGCCAGAGCTTTTGTGTAATGGCCCGCTAAGTCATGCCGCGGGCTTGTTGCCATTGATGCGGCGTAGTTTAATATACCGGCGGAAATAATCAGTGTGGTATGATACATCATAAACTTATCTGAAAAAACCGGGGTTGTTGAATCCGTAACCATGAAATCCCACTGCACTGGATCGGGCACGTCTTCACGGGTTAGAGATGAGCTGAAAGTATCTATAAAACTACTTGACAGGTTTACTCCCCGGTCCATAAATTTTCGTACCTGGCCGGATCTGGCCGTCTGTCTGAATCCCATTAATAACCTTTTGCCGATGTTATTGGTGATAATGCCATAAAAAAGCGCCGATATTTCCTGGGCTAGAAGACTCCTTCGCTCACCCAGGAACCCGCCTAAGAAATTTTGTTTCTTTACATAATCGACTTCTTTTGCAGTGGTTATGATAGGCGGCCTGATATACATGCCTTTTGATAATAGGACGTTAACCGTATTGTTATATAGGTGGATGCTTGAATTGATACAATGATCATAGAAATCACGAATATCAGCGCGCCCGGAAGTTACGAAAGACAACCCGTTTATCCCGATCGCGATTTTATTCGCGTTAACCATATAATAGAGGTAATAAGGATCCGTAAAAAGCCGGGGAGCGTTCAGATTCACGTCATTATCGGTAAAACCCAATGGTATGGGCAGGTTTTCATTATTAAAGAGTTCAGTAACCCTGTCTACTCTCTTACTGCATATATTAACAGCGTCCTCCATTATCATCCTTACTTCATTATCCTCAGCTGTCTGGCTGAAGTGTTTAAAGATACAGACAAACATCGTATAATGCATATACGTATTCCAAAGTGCGGCGAGTTCTGTAGCATTTAAAGGGACGTTGTCAACTATATCGATGGCTCTCGACTCCATTTTACCGGGATCATAATAGGTTCCTTTCATCATATAACCCTCCGGATTGAATAGTAATGTTATCTTTCCCTATCTGCTTTTAGATATTCAGCGCTTGACGTCCTTTTCCCCCTTTATCTCATTTTGCCTGGGAAAACTAAAATAAAAAGTAGCGCCTTTGTCAACTTCGCCAATCAGCCATGTTTGACCATTATGCCGCTTGATTATTTTCTGGCATATAGCGAGACCCACGCCTGAACCTTCAAACTCGTTTTGTGAATGGAGTCTTTGGAATACTCCGAAAAGCCGGGAGGAATAACGCATATCGAAGCCCACTCCATTATCGTTCACTGCAAAGACGTATTCATTTTCGGTTTCACTGAAGCTGACTTCGATGGCGGCAATTTCCCTGTCACGGGTATACTTTAAGGAATTGGATAGTATATTTGCAACAAGTATCTTCATCATTACAGGATCACCGGTTACATCTGGCAGGGGCTTGAGCTTTAATTGTACTTTTCTCTGACCTTGCAGCTGAATGAGTTCATTGTAAACGTCAAGAAATAATTGCTCCAGCTGTATGACTTCATTTTGCATCGGCATTTCACACATCTTTGAAAACTCCAGCAGATGATCAATCACAGAGATGACTTCTACAGATTTTTCCTGAATAATAGCAGCCAGCTCCTGGCCTTCACCATCCAATCTATCGCGGTAATCTGCAATCAGATATTCAAGAAGCTTATTGATTGACAACAGCGGGGACTTTAGATTGTGGGCTACAGTATAGCAAAAACTGTCCAGTTCGCGGTTGGCTTCCTGGAGCGATTCAGTTTGCTGCTTCAGTTTAAGATGGGTTTTTACCCGGGCCTGCAGTTCGGAGCCGTGGAAGGGCTTAACCACGTAGTCTTGTGCTCCCAGTTCAAATCCTTTCCGGATACTTTCTTCATCGTCCCTGGCAGTTAAAAAGATGATGGGGATACTGCTGAAGGCACGGTTGCTTTTAATGGTTTTACACAGCTCAAAGCCATCCATTTCGGGCATGTAAATATCCAGCAGGATCAAATCCGGCTGGTGCTTGCTTAACAGTGTCAGGGCGGCACTCCAATTTTTGGCGATTCTTATTTTATAATCGTTATCGTGCAATACTGCCACAACTGTTTCAATATGTTCCGGGGTATCTTCCACCAGCAATATTTCGAATTGATTATTCTTGCGGACAGCGCCCAAGAGTATCATCTCCCTCTATAATCCACTCTCATGATGATTAAATATTAAACGAACGATCTTGTAAAAAACAATCTTTTTTCATAACACCGGCAAGCCGGTCTGCATGTAAAATAGTTCAATGAAATACTTATGGCGATTGCCAAACGCCGTAATTGTGGTTTACAATATAGGTTAAGGCAAAGAAGCTGTCGTATGCAAAGTTGCAAACCTGCTTCTTTGCCTTTTTTTATTTGCCTTGATAATTTGTTATTGAGGGTAGTCAGATATGAACACAAAGATAAGCATCAAACAATCGACAATCAGCGCCCTTATCCTGGGAATATTTTTTCTCATCGCAACGCTGCTGGGAGGCAGTATTTTGTATATGAATTCCAGCATCAACGCTTACAATGCCGCCGAAAAGAGAAGGACGGAATTCAAACAGCTGGGCATGGATCTGGCGGACGCGTCCGATTATTTGACGGAGGAAGCAAGAAAATATGCCGTAACCAAAGATATCACCCATTTAAATAGATACTGGGAAGAAATTAATATCACCAAAACAAGAGACAACGTTATATCACGCCTCGAGGAGCTTAATTCACCGCCTGAGGAAAAGGCGCTGTTGGCGGAGGCGAAAAAGCATTCCGACGACCTGGTGAAAACAGAGAGGCATTCCATGCGGTTGGTTTTAGAAGGTCTGGGGGAAGCTGAAGCCGACATGGTTTTTGAGGTTGCCAGCTATGATTTGAGTGATGAAGAAAAACGGCTGACCCGGGAAGAAAAGTTTTCCAAAGCCCGTGACATTATGTTTGACGCCCAATATGACGAAGACAAAAAAAGCATCATGGGTCCCATCGACAGATTTCAAAACGTGATGAACGCACGTTTGGACGCCGAACTGGAAGTTGCCCGGGAAGGCACGAGAAGAGCGGCAATTTTGCAATTGATCCTCGCCGGTATTATTATCGGCGCCGTGGCATTGCTGATTAGAATTCTTTTCACCCAAATAAACATTCCAATCAAGAATTATACGGAATTATTGCACGATATTTCATTCAACAATACCGGCTTCCGGCTGCTGCCCGAAGGCTCGTATGAACTCAGGCTGCTGGCAAAAACGTTCAATGATTTATACGGCTCGTTTCAGGAGGAACTTGTTAAACGGAGACAGGCGGAAGAAACGATGAAGGCGGCCAAGGATGAGGCTGAGCGCGCCAACAATGCCAAAAGTGAATTTTTGGCCAACATGAGCCATGAAATCAGAACACCGCTCAATACCATTACGGGCTATACATACTTGTTGGAAAGTACCGATTTACAGCCCAAACAAAAGGAATACGCCGATACTATCAATCTGGCGGCAAAAAATTTACTGGGCATTATCAATGAAATTCTGGACTTTTCCAAAATCGAAGCCCGCAGGATAACGCTTGAGCTGGTCGATCTGGATCTGTTTGGTGTTTTAGACGACCTTTGCGGCATGGTTGGTTTTGAAGCCCAGCGCAAGGGGCTTAAACTTAATTTAACGATCAAGCCTGAGGTTCCCCGGTACATCAAAGGAGATCCGGTGCGGCTCAAACAGGTGATCTTAAACCTGCTGGCCAACAGCGTAAAGTTTACCCATGCGGGAAGCATAGATATTCTGGTGGAATTACTGGAGAAAAATAAAGACCGGGTTGGTTTGCGTTTCAGCGTAAGGGATACTGGAATTGGTATACCCGCAGAACAGAAAGAGCGGCTTTTCGAGGCTTTTACCCAGGGAGATGCCTCAACATCAAGAAAATATGGCGGCACCGGTTTAGGATTGGCTATTTGCAAAAGGATGGTTGAGCTTATGGGCGGCAATATTTCTGTGGAAAGTGAAATAGGGAAAGGGTCGACCTTCAGCTTTAGAGTTAATTTTGCAATTGCGGAGAGTATTCCGGTGGAGCAAAATCAGGGCGAAACGCAAAAGTTCATAAGAATATTCGGCGGTAAGAAAATTTTGCTTGTTGAAGACAATCTTATTAACCTGCAAATGACTAAAGAGATTCTTGAGCAATTGGGTTTTGCTGCCGATACGGCTGAAAGCGGTTTTGTGGCTTTACAAAAAGTTGAAGAGAAGTTTTTCGATGCAATTCTAATCGATATTCGCATGCCGGAGATGGACGGATATGAAACAACACGCCGCATCAGGGCTTTGCCCGGCGCTGAGAAGCTGCCCATTATCGCTTTATCGGCGGATGCGGTGGAAGGCGTGGCGGAAAAAGCTAAAGGATCGGGTATGAACGAGTATTTGACGAAACCTCTAAATCCTTTAAAGCTCATTGCTGTCTTGCAAAAATATTTTGAGATCGAAGTTATTAGTGAGGGATTAGCGGGAGCTCCAGGAACCGGGAAAGTGATGGATGGCCGGTTTTGTCTTGATTGGGAAAAAGGCGTTCAGAGATTGGGCGGCAATGAGATCAAATACAGAGAGATACTCCGCCAGTTTATCAGTAATCATAAGGATGACGCCAATAAGCTTGTCTATCTTTTAGCCGCAAACAATTTGGGCGAAGCTGGAATGCTGGTCCATACCATCAAAGGCATTGCCAACAACATCGGGGCAACAGCCTTGAGAGATGCCAGTATAGATCTGGAAAAAGCAATACAAGACAATGATCACAGGCGGCTGGAACAAGCACTGCAAGATTTTAAGACAGCTCTGGAAGAATTGTGTGTATATGCGGCTACTCAGTTGGACAATATGCTTTGTATTGAAGATGAGGAAGAAAATAAGATTGAACTTGGTGATATGCATGCGTTTCTTTTGCAATTACTGGCCTTGCTGCAGGATAGTGACGCAGATGCGAAGGATTTGTTTCAAGCTTGCTCTGCTAAGCTTAAGCAAAGCCTGGCAGAACGGGATTATCTTGCGTTAGATAAAAAAATTTCTTCCTATAATTTCAACGAGGCTACAACCTATCTGCAGGCGCTCACTTTGAGGATGGACCGGGACGAAGGGGGGATGAAACATGTATAAGGTGTTGATTATTGATGACGATAAATCAACAAGATACCTGCTGAAGCGGTTTAAGAAGTGGGAAGCCCATGGTTTTATCATCAAAGACGAAGCCGCTGACGGCAAAGAGGCATTGAGAAAATTAAAAGCCTTTCCCTTTGACTTGATTATTACGGATATAGAAATGCCGGGCTTGAACGGCATTGAATTTCTGCAAGAGCTGAAAAGCATGAAAAAGCAGGCTTGCGTTATATTTCTCAGCACCCACAGCAATTTTGAATACGCCAAACAGGGAATCCGCTTGGGCGTATTTGACTATATGGTCAAGCCTTTTGATGATCATTCCCTTGGCGAAACTTTAGCAAGGGTAAAAGCATATCTGGATAAAGAATATTTACAGAGAACCAAAAAACTGTATTATTTCCGGGAAAGTGAAAGGAAACTTGCAGCCTGCCTGTTATCCGGCAGTGACCCGGATCATGGACTGCTGGAAAGTATTTTTGTTGAAACAGCGGAAATGCTTGAAAACAACCTCTATAAAACGGGTATTTTACTGAACACAATGCTGGCCAATCTAAGAGAAAAAATCTATGCCGCCAATCCCTGGCTGGAAAAGATTGAGGACGATATGCTGGCATATGATCTGACGCAAGCGCAATCGATTTCCGAGCTGAAGCAAAAATTCCAGGTTTGTCTGAACGCCCTGCTGGAAATAATCAAGAAATATGAATTGCATCAACCCGGCAGTATAATCAGAAGAACATGCGCTTATGTTGTGAATCATGTTGAACAGGATATTACGCTGAAAATGATTGCTGTTGAGGTACACTTTAGCAAAGATTATATCGGCAAGCTGTTTAAGCGGAAGACCGGCTATAACTTCAACGAGTACGTAACAAAAATCAAAATGGAACATGCCAAACACCTCATTCGCTCCGGTGCCTTCAAAAACTATGAGGTAAGTGAGAAGCTGGGATACAGCAAGCCGGATTATTTCAGCCGGCTGTTTAAGAAATATACCGGGTACACGCCTGCCGAATTTAAAAAGATCCTGTGATATCGACAAATGAATGGGTTTTAATCAGTACCGTTTTGTGGGGTAAAATTGCTGTTTTGTGACGTTTAATTTTATCCGGCTTCAGTATAAGATACTGTTAAGAGATGACTATACTGATACAGGATGACCCGGATAAGTCATCCGCGTATAGCTGTGGCGCTATAAAATGTGCATTCGGTGCCGAATGTGGATTTTATGGCGCCTTTTGGCGTTGTTTGAGGCGCACAGTCATCACAACCATATCGCGTTCATGGCCATGAAACGTTGTTGGTAAATCTGCGCTTGCATTGAAGAAAAAAGGAGGATTTGGGAATGAAGATAAACGATAAGAAAAAATTTGGAAGAGGTATCGCCGGAATAGTTGCCGTACTGCTTGCCGGGTCGATGCTTTTGACCGGGTGCGGGGGCGCGAAAACAGGAGATTCCAATGGGGCCGCTTCATCGTCAGATTCAGGTGATACCGTCAAGGTCGGTATTTTGCACTCATTAAGCGGCACCATGGCCATCAGTGAAGTATCCGTGAAGGATGCTGAAATAATGGCCATCGATGAAATCAATGCCGCCGGCGGTGTTTTGGGCAAAAAGATCGAGCCGGTCGTCGAAGACGGGGCTTCCGATTGGCCGACATTTGCGGAGAAAGCCAAGAAGCTTTTGCAAAATGACCGTGTGGCAACGGTATTTGGCTGTTGGACTTCCGCCAGCCGCAAGGCGGTGCTGCCGGTCTTTGAACAGAACAACGGGCTTTTATGG
This sequence comes from Pelotomaculum sp. FP, assembly GCF_004369245.1. NCBI lineage: Bacteria > Bacillati > Bacillota > Clostridia > Eubacteriales > Desulfotomaculaceae > Pelotomaculum > Pelotomaculum sp. FP. The sequence goes on from NZ_QFGB01000024.1 coordinate 11,152, forward strand.
TATCCGGTCCAATACGAGGGGATGGAAGCTTCCCCTAACATTTTCTACACCGGAGCCGCCCCCAACGAGCAAATCGTACCGGCTGTTGAATGGCTGCTGCAAAACAAAGGCAAAAAGTTCTTTCTCCTTGGCTCAGACTATGTCTTCCCGAGAACAGCCAACAAAATCATCAAGGCGCAGCTTAACGCTATGGGCGGGGAACTGATCGCAGAAGAATATACCCCCCTGGGGCATACGGACTACAGCACTGTGATTAACAAAATTAAGTCCACGAAACCGGACGTTGTCTTTAACACCTTGAATGGTGACAGCAACGTGGCTTTCTTCAAACAGTTAAAGGACGCCGGGATCACTACGGACGACCTGACTACGCTCTCGGTGAGTGTGGCGGAAGAAGAAATTCGCGGCATCGGCGCCGACAACATCAAGGGGCACCTGGTTTCCTGGAATTATTATCAGACCACCGACACTCCTGAAAACAAAGAGTTTGTCAAAAAATACAAGGAAAAATACGGCGCCGATCGTGTTACCGACGATCCCATTGAAGCCGCCTATGTCGGAGTTTATCTCTGGGCCTCGGCAGTGGAAAAAGCAGGCTCCACTGATGTGGACAAGGTCAAAGAAGCCGCCAAAGGGCTTGAGTTTAAAGCCCCCGAGGGGCTGGTCAGGATTGAGGGAGAGAACCAGCATCTGTGGAAACCGGTCAGGATTGGTGAGGTGCAGGCAGATGGCTTGATTCAGGAGATCTGGAGCACCGGGGAGGCTGTAAAACCGGATCCGTACCTGAAATCCTATGAATGGGCCAAGGACTTGAGCAATTAACCGGCAAGGCAACTTTGCCTGAGCGGGGTGCCGTCAAACATCCCGCCCGGGCAAAAAAATCGGAGCGTGATTGGGTTATGCAAGTATATGTTCTGCAAATATTCAACGGGATCAGCGTCAGCTCTATTTTGATGCTTGCCGCTTTGGGCCTGGCCATCACCTTCGGCCTAATGAAAGTGATTAATATGGCCCATGGCGAGTTGATCATGCTCGGCGCTTATGTAACCTTTGTAACCCAAAATATCTTTATGTCCTCTGTAGATAAGAGTTTTTTTAACAGCTATTTTCTGTTTGCTTTACCCGCTGCCTTTGTGATTACGGCGTTTGTCGGTTATTTGATGGAAATTACCGTGATCAGGCACCTGTACGGGCGGCCGCTGGACAGTTTGCTGGCCACCTGGGGGGTAAGCCTGATCTTACAGCAGCTGGCCAGAAGTATTTTTGGCGCCCCCAATGTTGATGTCAAAAGTCCCGCCTGGCTTGATGGGGGATTCCTGCTGATGGCCAATTTGCAGCTGCCGTATAAAAGGCTGTTTATCATGCTGCTGACGGCCCTGTGCATATCCGGAGTCTATTATTTTCTCTATAAGACAACCGGTGGACGCAGGATCCGGGCAGTGATGCAAAACCGGGCCATGGCGGAAAGCCTCGGTATTAATACGCGCAAAATTGACGCCATGACCTTTGCCATGGGCTCCGGCCTGGCCGGTATCGCGGGCTGCGCCCTGACGCTGCTCGGCTCCATCGGGCCGACTCTGGGCACCAATTATATCGTTGATACCTTTATGGTCGTAGTGCTTGGCGGCGTGGGCAGAATTATCGGCACTGTGGCGGGCGCCGGGGCGATTGGAGTGGGCAATACGGCTTTTGAGTTTTTAACCAATGCCTCCCTGGGCAAAGTGCTGGTGTTTGTCGTGGTGATCTTATTCTTGCAATGGAAGCCCCAGGGTTTCTTTACGCTCAGCAGCCGGTCCTTAGATGAGTAAGTGGAGGTGAGCCAATTTGACCGGGACAGCGGCAAAAATTAAAACACGCATACTGCAATCCAATCCGGCCATCTCCATAATATTTATTATATTATGTCTGGCGCCGTTATTTTTAACGGATTTTAGAATAAATCTGCTGGGTAAATTTGTGGCCTACGCCATCCTTGCCCTGGGTATCGATCTGATTTGGGGCTATACAGGGATTCTGAGCCTCGGACATGGTGTTTTTTTTGGCCTGGGAGCTTACTGTATGGCCATGTATCTCAAATTGGAAGCAAGTGGAGGCAAGGTGCCGGATTTCATGTCCTGGAGCGGGCAGGAAATATTACCATGGTTTTGGAGACCTTTTGCTTCGGCGCCTTTTGCGATCGTCATGGCAATTCTCATCCCCACGCTGCTTGCTTCCATCATCGGCTATTTAACCTTTAAAAACCGCATTCGCGGTGTATACTTCAGCATCCTGACCCAGGCCCTGTCGATTATCTTTGTCGTGCTGTTCATCGGCCAACAGGCTTTCACCGGCGGCACCAACGGGATCACCAATTTAAAAACTATGTTTGGTTTTTCTCTTTTCGCTCCCGCAACTAAGATGGTCCTTTATTATATCGCTGTTTTGTTGCTGCTGGCGGCGTATGTGTTTTGCAAATTTATTATCGACAGGCGTACGGGGAGGGTATTAATCGCTATTCGGGACGGCGAAAACAGGATCCGTTTTTCGGGGTACAACCCGACGGTTTACAAAGTGTTTGTTTTCGCTATTTCCGCAGGCCTGGCCGGCCTTGCGGGAGCCATCTATGTTCCCCAGGTGGGGATTATTTCGCCGGCGGCAATGAGCATTGTCCCTTCCATTGAAATGGTCAGCTGGGTGGCTATCGGCGGACGTGGCGCCTTGACCGGCGCCATCATTGGAGCGGTGCTGGTTAATTCCTTAAAAAGTCTGGTCAGCGAGAGTTTTCCGGATATCTGGTCGTATTTTATGGGCCTGGCCTTCATTGTGGTGGTTATTTTCATGCCCGGGGGGCTGGTGGGACTTTTTCGTCAAACAAAAAGTTATCTGGCGCGTCTTTTTGACGCCAAAACGGATGGAAGAGGCCTTGATGCGCTTGCCGGCGCTGCGGAGACGGCATGTAAAAAGGAGTAGCGGAGTTCATAAAAATAATTTTTGAAGGTGGTTTTGATGGAAAGTGTTTTGGAAGTTATTGACTTGACGGTCAGTTTTGATGGCTTTAAAGCCGTCAACCATGTCAGCACTTCTGTGAAAAAAGGGGATATCCATTTTTATATCGGGCCAAACGGCGCCGGTAAAACAACTTTGCTGGATGCCATCTGCGGGCGGGTCAGGCCCGCTGCCGGCTCGATCCTTTTCAAAGGCCGCAGTGACATGACCAGGCTGGCGGAACATGAAATCGTGCAATGCGGCATTGGCAGGAAATTTCAGGTCCCGTCGGTCTTTAACAGTATTACTGTTTATGAAAACATGGAACTGGCCGCAGAAAAGAAAAGGACTATTTTTTCCACCCTTTTTTCCAGGCTGAGTCCCGAACAGCGGGAGACCATCGACTATGTGCTCAATATCATTGGTTTATATGAAAAAAGGTTCGAGAAACCGGCGGCATTGTCCCATGGAGAGAAACAGTGGCTGGAGATAGGCATGCTTTTGGTGCAAAGACCCGAAATTATTCTGTTGGATGAGCCTGTGGCGGGCATGGGCAGAAAGGAAACGGATAAGACCGGCGAGCTGCTGACGGAAATCGCCAAAGACTGTTCCGTAGTGGTGGTTGAACACGATATGGAATTTGTCAGGGATTTTGCCGGCACCGTAACGGTTCTGCATGAAGGAGCGGTTTTGGTTGAAGGCGATATGGAGACCGTGCAAAAAGACCCGCGGGTAATTGAAGTGTGCTTGGGGCGGGGCGGTGAGTGAGATTGTTGGAGGTCAGCGGGTTAAGCGCTTATTATGGCGAAAGCATTATTCTAAAAAATATCAGCTTGCGTATAAAACCAGGGCAGGTTGTTTGTCTGCTGGGAAGAAACGGTGTCGGCAAAACAACATTTATGAAAAGCGTCATGGGTCTGGTCAAAACTCCCACGGGCAGCATCAGGCTGGACGGCCGGGAAATGATTAAAATGCCCACTTACAACAGGGCCTTGCAAGGAATCGGCTATGTTCCGCAGGGCCGGGATATTTTCGCCGGTCTCAGCGTTTATGAGAATCTGCTGTTGGGGTTGGAAAGAAGTGGTGAGCGGGGCGCTTTAGATGAAAGTATTTACGAACTCTTTCCGGTGTTGAAAACGATGCTGAAAAGAAAAGGCGGTGATTTAAGCGGCGGGCAGCAGCAGCAGCTGGCAATAGCCCGGGCACTGCTGTCAACCCCCAGGCTGCTTTTGCTTGATGAGCCAACGGAAGGGATCCAGCCCTCCATCATTCAGGAAATTTCCAGGGTAATTAAGAAGCTGAAAGGCCAGGGCAATATTACCATGCTGATCGTGGAGCAATACCTGGAGTTTGTTTTAGAAGTGGCTGATTATTTTTATGTGATGGATAAAGGACTTATTGTCATGGAAGGAAACACAAAAGATGTCGAGCTGCAAAATATCCAGTCAAAAATAGCAATCTAAGTGGATCAATGCGAAAGGTGCGAATTCATGCGCACAAATGATGGTGTGTGGCTGGAAAACCGTGGCCGGTTGATTTCGGCGTAGTGGAGGTGAGACCGATGCATTTAACACCAAAAGAGACAGAAAAATTAATGCTGCATTTAGCAGGCGAGCTGGCCGGGAAAAGAAGAGCCAGGGGTCTGAAGCTAAACTATCCTGAGGCGGTGGCCCTGATCAGCGCCGGTTTGCTCGAGGCGGCCAGGGATGGTAAGACTGTTACCGAATTGATGCGGCTGGGCGCCGGCATCCTGACCAGGGATGATGTCATGGAGGGAGTAGCGGACATGATTCATGAAATTCAAATTGAAGCGACCTTTCCCGATGGAACGAAGCTGGTTACCGTTCATAACCCAATCCGTTAGTTTAGGGGGCAGATTGATGATACCCGGGGAATATTTCATAAAAAATGAATATATCACGTTAAACGCCGGGAGAGAGAAAACTGTGCTCAAAGTTGCCAATACCGGTGACCGGCCGGTGCAGGTGGGATCCCATTATCACTTTTTCGAGGTAAACAAGTGCCTGGTTTTTCCCAGGGATAAGGCCTTTGGTATGAGGCTGAACATTCCGGCCGGGACCGCGGTGAGATTTGAGCCCGGTGAAGAGAGGGCCGTCGAGTTGGTGGCCATTGGCGGCAGCGCCGTCATCCATGGCTTAAATGACCTGACCGGCGGCAGCGTCAAAGATGGAGCTGTTTTTCAGAAGGCTCTTTTAAAGGCAAAAGAACAAGGCTTTGAAGGAGTTGAAGGATAAAGTGAGCTATCAAATACCGGGCCGGGATTATGCCGGCATGTACGGCCCGACCAGGGGAGACCGGATCAGGCTGGCTGACACGGACTTGATCATTGAGATTGAGGATGACTTGACGGTTTACGGGGATGAATGCAAGTTTGGGGGAGGCAAATCGATCCGTGACGGCATGGGGCAATCGCCGGCAGCCACCGGACAGGACGGTGTTCTGGATTTGGTGATTACCAATGCCGTAGTGGTTGACTCCTGGGGAATTGTGAAGGGGGATATCGGGATCAGAGACGGCAAAATAGTTGGTATCGGCAAGGCGGGCAATCCTGATGTCATGGATGGGGTTGCGCCGGATTTAATCATTGGCGCCTCCACCGAGGTGATTGCCGGGGAAGGGCTGATCGCCACGCCGGGAGGCATTGACACCCATATCCATTTCATCTGTCCCCAGCAGCTTGAAACGGCGCTTTACAGCGGCATTACGACCATGCTCGGGGGAGGAACCGGACCGGCTGACGGCACCAATGCTACGACTTGCACGCCCGGCAGTTTTAATATTCACCGCATGCTGGAAGCTGCCGAGAGCTTTCCCATGAACCTTGGTTTTTTCGGCAAGGGCAATGCTTCCTTTCCCGGCCCGCTGGCTGAGCAGGTTGAAGCGGGAGCCATCGGGCTAAAACTGCATGAAGACTGGGGCACTACGCCCAAAGCGATAGATACTTGTTTGCAGGTAGCCGACAGGTATGACGTGCAGGTTGCCATCCACACGGATACGTTAAATGAAGCAGGTTTTGTTGAAGATACCATGCGGGCGATTGCCGGAAGGGTAATCCATACCTTTCATACCGAAGGCGCCGGCGGCGGCCATGCGCCGGATATTATCAAGATTGCCGCGCTGCCCAATGTGCTGCCGTCTTCCACCAACCCGACCATGCCTTTTACCGTCAACACCATTGACGAGCATTTGGATATGCTGATGGTCTGCCACCACCTGGACAGCAAGGTGCCGGAGGATGTTGCCTTTGCCGACTCCAGGATCCGGCCGGAGACCATTGCCGCCGAAGACATTCTGCATGATTTGGGCGTATTCAGCATGATGAGTTCTGATTCCCAGGCCATGGGCAGAGTTGGGGAAGTGATTAGCAGGACCTGGCAGACGGCCGACAAAATGAAAAAACAGAGAGGCCCGCTGCCCCAAGACAGTGAGGAGAATGACAATTTCCGGGTGAGGAGGTATGTGGCCAAATATACCATCAATCCTGCCTTAACCCATGGTATAGCCGGTTATGTGGGTTCTTTGGAAAAAGGCAAGGTGGCTGATGTTGTGTTGTGGAAGCCGGCGATGTTCGGCGTTAAGCCGGAGCTGATTATAAAGGGAGGCTTTATTGCCGCCGGCAAAATGGGGGATGCCAACGCCTCCATACCCACACCGCAGCCGGTGCTTTATAGAAACATGTTCGGCGCCTTTGGCCGCGCCAAGTACAGCACCTGTCTAACCTTTGTTTCCAGGGCGGCGCTGGAATCGGTCGCCCTGGCGGAATTAAAACTGCAGAAGCAAGTCGTGCCTGTCGCCGGCTGCAGAAACGTATTCAAAAAAGACATGGTTTTAAATGACGCCACCCCCGGGATTGAAGTGGACCCTGAAACATACGCGGTGCTCGTTGACGGGGAACATTTAACCTGTGCGCCTATGCCGGCCCTGGCCCTGGCCCAGCGGTACTTTTTGTTCTAGTCTTTGATAAAAAGAGGTGAGCCTGTGCTGATCGAATATATTGATAACGAACTTAATGGACCGGACCTTGGTAACCTGGAGTGTGATTATGTTCCCCTGGAATGGTATGAAGTTGACAAGAAAGTGCTGCATAAAGTAAGCCGTCATGGCCTGGAGGTAGGGATTCGCAATCTTGCGGGGCGGCCTCTTTGTGACGGGGATGTTTTATGGCGTGATCAGCACAGGGCTCTGCTGGTGGAAATCCTGCCCTGTGCGTGTATTGCCCTGAAACCGCATACCATGCTTGAAATAGGCAAAGCCTGTTATGAGCTTGGCAACAGGCATGCGCCCTTATTTATGGCAGACGGGGAATTGCTCACCCCCTATGACGCTCCTCTTTATAATGTGCTGGGCAAATATGGTTTCACGGTATATGTGAAAACTGCGAAATTAAAAACGCTCTGGGGTGGTTATGCCGGGGGGCACGCTCATGGACATGCTCATGAACACTCCTAAAGGCGCGCCGGTGCAGACAAATCCTTTTTTCTGCCTGCTCCAGCTCAGTGACCCTTTGTTGCCCATCGGGAGTTTTACCCAGTCCTTCGGCCTGGAGACGTATGTGCAAAAGGGCATTGTCCATGACGCTGCTTCCGCCCGGCGGTACCTGGAGAGTTATCTTCGCAACAGTTTTCTCCACAATGATCTGCTGGCGGTTAAACTGGCCTGGGAACATGCCGGCCGGGCCAATTTAGACGGGATCGGCGGTTTGGAAGCAATCATCGGCGCTTCGAAAACGCCCCGGGAAATTAGAGCGGCCAGTGCGAAATTAGGAGCGCGGCTCCTGAGGATTGTGGAACCGGTGTTAAAAGAGCACGCTTTTTTTAAGGCCTATCTGCAAAAGGTTAAAAGTGGCCAATGCGCCGGGCATTACAGCGTAGTCTACGGCCTGGCTGCCAGGCTTATGGAGGCAGAAAAAACCCTTGCTCTATCGGCAGTGTGCTATAACACTGCTGCGCAAATTGTCAACAACTGCGCCAAGCTGGTGCCAATCAGTCAACAGGCTGGACAGCAGATCCTGTTTGGCGCCCATACAGTATTCCGGCAGGTCGTCGAACAGGCGGAGGCATTGGACGAGAGCAGCCTGGGCATTAGCTTTGCCGGTTTTGACCTGAGATCCATGCAGCATGAAAGATTGTATACAAGACTTTATATATCGTAAATATTGGGGAGGCAATGTCCATGGCGTTCGTCAGGATTGGTGTCGGCGGACCGGTTGGCTCCGGCAAAACAGCGTTGATCGAGCGTATGACAAGGCTGTTGGCGCCCGACTACAGTATCGGTGTGATTACCAATGACATCTACACCAGGGAAGACGCCGAATTTTTAGTAAAAAACAGCGTGCTTGCGCCGGAAAGAATCATGGGCGTGGAGACCGGCGGCTGCCCGCATACGGCGATTCGTGAAGACGCTTCCATGAATCTGGAAGCGGTTGACGAAATGTTTAAGAGTTTTCCGGACCTGCAGATTCTATTTATCGAGAGCGGAGGCGACAACCTGTCGGCAACCTTCAGCCCCGATCTGGCCGATGCGACAATTTATGTCATTGACGTGTCCGGAGGAGATAAAATTCCGCGCAAAGGCGGACCGGGTATTACCAGGTCGGATTTGTTGGTGATAAATAAAATAGACCTGGCTCCTTATGTGGGGGCAAATCTAACCGTGATGGCCGTGGACTCGAAAAGGATGAGAGGGGAAAAACCATTTCTTTTCACCAACCTTAACACCAATGAAGGGCTCTCTGATGTGATTAAATGGATCAAGCAGAGCGCGCTCCTGGAAGGCCTGTGATGATGGTTAATAAATTTGGCCGGGACAGTGAATTGTATATAAAAGCTAAAATGGATAGCGGCCTGACCTGTTTGGAGGATTATTATTTTACCGCGCCGTTTAAAATAGCGAAACCTTTTTTCGATGAAAAAAAAGGTATTATGAATATGATCGTGATGAGCGCTTCGGCCGGTATTATGGAAGGAGATTGCTACCGGATCAGGCTTGAGTTGGGAGCCGGCGCCAGGCTTGCCCTGCACGGCCAGTCCTATACCAGGATTCACCGGATGCCGGAAGGCCGGGCCAGTCAGGTCAACCGGTTTAATTTAGCGGCGGGAGCTTTTTTAGACTATGCCCAACAACCGACCATTCCTTATGCCGGTTCAAGTTTTCAATCTTTTTCGGAGTGCCATTTGGAAAGCGGTTCGGCGTTTTTGTATTCGGAGATCATTGCCTGCGGGCGGGTCAAGCGAGGAGAACGCTTTGCCTTCAGGGAATACAGAAACTGCAACAAGGTCTATTATCAAGGCGATTTAATTTTTCTAGATCGTCAAGCGCTGCTGCCGGGCTGCCGGGATTTGGAGGGAATTGGTTGTTTTGAGGGTTATACCCATCAAGCGACCCTGGCATTTTTTTATGATAATTTCCATGACCAATTGCTTGAACGGTTATTTCATATATTGGCTCAGACCAGTGATATTGAATTTGGTTTAACCAAAACGAACAGGTTTGGTTTAATTGTCCGGATTCTGGGCAGCAGCGCGGATCATCTTGATAACACCCTTGCCGCTCTAAAGCAAGAGTGTTATAAATAGAAAAATTTGAGGGCGCCGGCAAGGTTCATGCTCAGAGTGCCTGCCGTCCCTTGACAATTTGATGAATATTCTGTTGACAGGGAGTGATTATTTTTGGTATGATCAGGAATATTTTACAACAATAACTCAAATTACCTGCTATCAAATCGACCGCATAAATGCCGGTGCGATATCCTCTCACTTTTTCTGCATCCATGTAATGATGCGCGCCAGTTAAATTTATTGTAAAAAAAACATCAAATTATTTGCTACCCCCTTACCATATCTTCATTTTTCGTATTAATACGCAGCAAATATTTACCTGTATGGCCAATCTTGTACTGTGTATCCGAAAGGACCGGGCTGATGGAAGCTAAAGTCTATGAGAGTGATATTCAGTATTTAAGTGATGAATTTAGCCGGATCAAACTGCGCTTGCAGGTCATATTGGCAGAACTGCCTGCCGCCGGTTCTTTGCCCGATCCGGATTTTCCCGGGGGATGCCGGCCGGAAGGAGCGTTCTCCAGTCAGGCCCGGCATGCCTGTGGTCTGAAAACGGCCTGTACAGAACCACCTGCCGGGGCGGATACCGGCGTTCAAACGGGTATACAGGAGACCGCGGAAGCACTGGCCAGGCTAACCGAACAGGTTTCACTGCGAAAAGAAGCCACTCTCCGGGAAGGCAATGTTCTGGCATTGTCGCGGCTGGCCGAGGTATTCGGTATAAGTGACTTTGAAACAGAAATCCTGCTGATATGCTTGGCTGCGGAAATCGAGCCGGCATACGCCCGGGTCTTATCCTTTCTCAACGGCGAAAAGGCTCTGAAGCAGCCGACGGTGGGGACGATCTGCCGGCTCCTCTGTTCCGGCGCCGGGGAAACGTTAACCGCAAGACGGTATTTTTCTTACCAGTCGCCCCTTTTCAAGTACCACCTATTGGAGTTTGAAGAAGATCGGTATGAGCCTCTCTCCACCCGTTCTGTCCGGATTAGTCAACGAGTGGCTGATTTTTTATGCGGTCTGCCGGGGATGGAAAGCAGGATCAGTACTTTCGCCAGGTTCGTTCCTCCGGAGCGAACACTGGCTGAGTTGTACTTCTCACCCGGGCTGGAGGACAAGCTGAACTTCCTGTGCAGTTTACCGGCTGCTCTTTCCAGTACATTTCAAGGGGGGTTGGTGTTCCACTTTTACGGTCCCCGCGGGGCGGGCAAAACGGCTGCCGCCGGGGCTCTGTGCGTTGCCTGGGGGGTACCCCTGCTGGTCGTGAACGTTAAAGCAATGTTGAACACGAGTATCGATCTGCCGACGGCTGTAGCTTTAATTTTCCGGGAGAGCCTGCTGCAGCCCGCGGTGCTCTGTTTTGAGCGCTTTGATCTGCTGCTGGGAGACGATGAAAAGGCGGTCACCTGCAGGCTGGAATTATTTGGCGCCCTGCGGGAAATGTCCTGGCTGACCATTTTAGAAGGAGAACGCCCGTGGCTTCCCGCAGGAGAACTGCAGCCCCACCTCTTTTATACGGTGGAGTTTGGACTGCCCGGCTGCCGTCAGCGTGCAAAAATCTGGGAGGATGCTTTGAAGGAGAACGGCTTCGGTATGGAGGCGGCCGACATTTTTTCCCTGGCGAGCAGATTTGTTTTTTCCGGCGGGCAGATCCGGGAAGTGGCGCGCCTTGCCCGTTCTCAGACGATACAGCTTGATCCGGCAAAATGCCGGGTTACGGCGGGAGAGCTGATAGCAGCTTCAAAAGCACTGCCCCATCAGAAGCTGGGCAGTCTGGCCTCAGTTATTCACCCCAAGTTTGGTTTAAATGATATTGTCCTGCCGGCCTGGCAGAGCGAGCAGGTAAAAGACATCATCGCCCGCGTCGAGCAATGGGGCACGGTATACGAAAACTGGGGGTTCGGAAGCAAGTTTTCGGACGGTAATGGTTTAAAAGCCCTTTTTTCAGGCCCGTCCGGCACAGGGAAGACTATGGCGGCGGAAGTGATTGCCTGCGAGTTGGGGCTTGACCTTTACCGGGTCAACCTGGCTGCTGTGGTCAGCAAGTATGTGGGCGAAACGGAGAAGCATCTGGCGAGGGTTTTTGAGGCTGCCCGGAGCGGCAACGCCGTGCTTTTTTTTGACGAGGCGGACGCCCTGTTCGGGAAACGCACGGAGGTTAAGGATTCCCACGATCGGTACGCCAACCTTGAAACCGGTTACCTGCTGCAGAAACTGGAAGAGCATGCGGGTTTGGTCATACTAGCCACCAACTGGCAGAAAAACATGGACGAGGCCTTTATCCGGCGGCTGCATTTCATTTTGGAGTTCCCTCAACCGGGCGAGGAGCATCGTTTGCGGATTTGGCAGGGCATTTTCCCGGCAGAGACGCCGCTTGCCCAGGATGTGGAATTCGAGTTTTTAGCCCGGCAGCTGAAAATGACCGGCGGCAGCATTAAGAACATCGCTTTCGACGCGGCTTTTCTGGCTGCGGGCGAAGGAGCGGTGGTCGGGATGAAGCACCTGCTTCTGGCTGCCAGGCGGGAATTCCAGAAGCTGGGCAAAACGATTTCCATTGAAGATTTCGGCAGTTACGCCAATCTGGTAAAGCGGTATGAAACGGACATATAGCATTCGATTTACGGTTTTCACGGCAGTGAAATTTCTCTTAGGAAGGGCGGGCCTATGCTTAGAGACCTTGATTTTACCCTGGCCAGGCTTTTGCGGGAAAAGGTACCGCTGCCCGCTGTTGGTTACGACATCAGTTTTGACCGCCCTGACGAGAAGTGGGCCGGAGGTATTTCCACGCAAAAGCAGACGGTAAACCTCTACCTTTACGATATTTATGAGAATAGGGAACTGCGCAGCAATGAGCCGGTGCTGCTGCGCCGTGCAGACGGGACTACGGCGATAAAGCAGCCGCCGGTGCGCATAAACTGTGTCTACCTGGTTACCGCGTGGAGCCCCTCGACCGTGGACACCGCGCTCGAAGAGCATCACCTCTTAAGTTTGATATTGAGTGTACTCCTGCGTTACCAGACCATTCCGGAGGATGTTCTGGAAGGGTCTTTGGCCGGCCAGGAACCGGCCTTGCCGCTGCTTGCCGCGCATCCGGACGGGCCGAAGAACTCCGGAGAGTTCTGGACGGCGGTGGGCAATAAGATGAAGCCGTCGTTCAGTCTGATGGTCACGGTGGGATTCGGACTTGCGGAACTGCCGTCCGGGCCGGCGGTTACAACCAGGTCGGTGTCTTACGAACAAAAGGATTATCCGCAGACGTCGGAAGAAGTGTTTCACATCGGCGGCCGGGTGGTTGAGGCGGGCGACCCGGAAACAGGTGTGAGCGGCGCGAAAGTAACGGTTCTGGAAAAAGGGCAGGTTGCGGTGACCGACAAAGAGGGGTATTACAAGTTCCCGGGGCTCACACGGGGCACGTGGACCTTCAGGGCGGAAAGCGGGGCCAGGTTGGCGGAGGCGCCAGTGACCGTCCCCGCTCCCGACGGCAGGTATGTCATCGCTTTAAGCTGAATGCGTTCATTTTTGATTAGGGGAAGGAGGAACAGGTATGCCGGAGTATTTGTCACCTGGTGTTTATGTCGAAGAAATTGAGATCGGCAGCAAGCCGATCGAAGGGGTCAGTACCAGTACCGCCGGGTTTTTGGGAGAAACGGAGCGCGGCCCCTCAACTCCGCGGTTGATCACGAGCTGGTTGCAGTTTCAGCGGGTTTACGGGGGATATCTCGGCAATGGCAAATATCTCCCCCAGGCGGTGGAGGGCTTTTACGCCAATGGGGGACAGCGCTGCTACATCGCCCGGGTGGTGGACAGTGAGGCGGGCACGGCGACCGCAAAACTTACCAGGGGCACTGAAGACGCGCTGACTGTGAGCGCCGTCGGCGAGGGCGCCTGGGGAAACGGTGTCCAGGTAAGCGTGGGTGCCGGCACCTTCAGCGGTTTCAAGCTGGTGGTCAGGTACCGAAGTTTGGAGGAGCTTTTTGACAACCTTTCAACGGACAGCGGTTCCAGTGACTACTACGGGAAAAGGGTTAACGGGGTTTCCAATTTTATTGTCTTATCCGGTGAAACGGGCGACTCAGGTGAGGCCCCGGACGGTCCGGCCAGTTTTACCGCTTTAAGCGGCGGAGATGACGGTACAGCACCGCTGGATCTGGATGACTTCATCCGCACCGATATCGACATTCCCGGCCAGCGCAAGGGGCTTACCGCCTTCAATGAGATCGACGAGATTTCTATCGTCTATGCGCCCAATGCCGCCGCGGTAACAGGTCTGGTCGGCGCGCTGATCACGCATTGCGAAAACAGCAAGGATCGCTTTGCGATCATTGACGCGGCACAGGGGCAAAGCAGCGTCAGCGGCTTAAATCCCAGAAGCGGCTGGGACACCAAGTACGCCGCATTTTATTACCCCTGGATTAAAATATACGATCCTCTTTCCAAAACATATCAGTTGGCGCCTCCCGGCGGTCACATGGCCGGAATATACGCGCGCAGCGACACTGAACGCGGTGTGCACAAGGCTCCCGCGAACGAGGTGGTGCGGGGAGCGGTGGACCTGGAATTTGCCATCACCAAGGGCGAGCAGGATGTTCTTAACCCGCGCGGCGTGAACTGCATCCGCGCGTTTCCGGGGCGCGGCATTCGCGTCTGGGGTGCGCGGACCCTGTCAAGTGATACGCTCTGGAAGTATATTAACGTGCGAAGGCTCTTTATATTCCTGGAGGAATCCATCGACGAGGGCACGCAGTGGGTGGTGTTCGAGCCCAACGACGAGAAGCTATGGGCCAGGGTCAAGCAGAGTATCACCGAGTTTTTGACAAGGGTTTGGAAGGACGGCGCGCTTATGGGCAAGACCCCGGACGAAGCGTTCTTCGTGAAATGCGACCGGACCACCATGACCCAGGACGACATTGACAACGGGCGGTTGATCTGCCTGATCGGGGTGGCGCCGGTGAAGCCGGCCGAGTTTGTAATCTTCCGCATTGCGCAGTGGCAGGGCGGCTCAGCCGTCAGTGAATAGATTTAAAGAAAAATTAGCAAGGAGGTAGGGCACATGGCTACGGGAGGAAGGAAGGATCCTTACCGCAATTTTCGCTTCCGGGTGGAGATCGACGGCGTCACCCAGGCGGGATTCAGCGACTGCAGCGGGTTCGACGCCACAACCGACGTTATCGAATACCGGGAAGGCAGCGATCCAACCACGGTGCGCAAGCTCTCCGGACTGACGAAATACGGCAATATAACCTTAAAGTGGGGCCTTACGGATTCGATGGAGCTGTATAACTGGCGGAAAAAAATTATTGATACGGGAGCGGAAGGAAGCAGGAAGAACATTGCCATAATCTGCATCGACGAGGCCGGCAGCGACAAGGCCCGCTGGGAGATTACCCAGGCCTGGCCGGTTAAGTACGACCCGCCGGATTTCAGCGCCAAAGGCAGTGACGTGGCTATTGAAACCCTCGAAATTGTCCATGAAGGGGTCGTCAGGGTTAAATAAAGAGGGGGTTGACTAAAAAGTGTTGCAGACGGAATTTGAATTTGTTTTGCCCAAGGGATTCGTAGACCAGGACGGCAACCTTCATAAAAACGGCGTTATGCGTCTGGCGACCGCGGCGGACGAGATTGTGCCGCTAAAGGACCCTCGCGTTCAGCAAAACCAGGCATACCACGTGATCATCCTGTTTTCACGCGTGATCACAAGTCTGGGCAGCCTGCCCGCGGTGACCACGAAGGTGATCGAGGATCTTTTTGCCGCGGATCTGGATTACCTCCAGGAGCTGTATAACCGGATCAACAGTAGCGGCGCCAGCACCATCAGGGCGGTTTGCCCGAAATGCGGGCACCGGTTTGAAGTTGAACCGGAAATTTTGGGGGAATAACAGGCTACCCCCTCAAAGAGCTTTACGAGGAGGTAGCCTTCATCGCCTATTACTTCCACTGGCCGCACCGGGAGATCATGGACCTGGAGCACCGGGAAAGGCGCCGCTGGTGCGAGGAGATTTCCCGCATCAACAGGAGTATCAGCGGTGATCAGAAAAAGAACATATTTGATATTGATTAGGGGTTAAGGTATGGCTGGTGCAACTGTAAAGAATCCGTTTGCCGCGTTCCGCTTTCTGGTGGAAATAACCGGTTTGGTCGTGGGCGGTTTCAACGAGGTTTCAGGACTGCAGGTTGAGACCGAAACGGAGGAATACCGGGAAGGCGGGGTAAACGGTTATATACATAAGCTGCCTAAAGTCACGAAAAGCCCGCTGCTTGTTTTAAAACGGGGGCTCACCGATGCGGACAACCTCTGGGGATGGCACCAGGAGGTGGCTGCGGGCATTATCAAGCGCAAGAGCGGGTGTGTGATCATGCTCGACGGGGCGGGCGGCGAGAGGTGGCGCTGGACATTTCTGGACGCTTACCCGGTAAAGTGGAGCGGCCCGGAGTTCAGGGGAGACGGCAGCGCGCTGGCCGTGGAGACACTTGAGCTTGCCCACCGCGGCATCAGCAAAGGGTAGTCCCCGGGACGCCGCCATGTACCATAAAAGCACCAATCAACATCGCTGCATCATGTGTCATAAAACACCAGGCGATGTAGGTGCGATTTCAATCGCACACGGCGCGTCAGCGCCGGACGTGGGAGGCTGGTGTAACATTTATGCGAATGAATTCGCACCCACATTTTAGGGATTTGCACTGTGGGCTGAACAGCCGTACAGCTATTTTCAAGGAAGCAAAAAAAGGGAAGCAGGGGGACGGTTCTTTTGCTTCCAAAAAAGGAAGCAAAAGAACCGTCCCCCTGCTTCCTTAGGAAGGGTGGGTGTGAAAAGTGCTGCGAGTAAAGCAGGTCTCCAGGCTGAAACGAGGGGTTTCACCGCCGGCGGGACGGAAAAAGGAAGCGACAGCGCCGCGCCAACATCATGCGGGCGCTGAGCCGGGATATTTTAGTGGTGCCTCGCTAAATCATACCCCACCGTTTTTTGGCGTGCCCGGGAAAGCATACGAGCGGGAAGCGGAATGGGCGGCGGACCGGGTTTTGGAAGCCGGACGGCGCTCTGCCGGAGCAGGCCTGGCCGGCGAAATCGGGCAGCTTCCGGCACACTTTGGCCATAGTCCGGGCGGGCGTGTGATCGCGCAGGTATTTCACTCCCGGCGCGGCGGGAGCCCGCTCAGCGATGTTACCAGGCGGTTCATGGAACCCCGGTTTGGGTGCGACTTCGGCCGGGTAAGGGTACACACGGACAGCTTTGCCGCAAAAGTATGCAGCAGTCTGGGGGCACAAGCCCTGACCGCCGGAAACAATATCTTCTTCGGCGCCGGCAGGTACCACCCCGGCAGTTACAGCGGCCGGCGGATGCTGGCGCACGAACTGTCGCACGTGGTGCAGCAGTCGCATGTGCCGGCCCTGCAGGCGTATGGGCGCAATGTGCATTACGAGCGTACCAAGTTCTGGGCCGAGTCTGTTTTCGGTCCGTTCAGCAGAGAGGCTGAAACAATTGCGCGGGAGGACAACGGTGTGGATTCGGGCTGGACTCACCCACATTTCGCTACGCCGACTGAATTTTTATATTCCAGTGATGACGACTTTTTGCATTTCCCGGCCCGGACGACCGCCCGGGCGGCAGTCGATGCAGCGATTAACAAGGCGGATCCGGCAGATTTCGGCAAAGCCCTGCACCGTTACCAGGACAGCTTTTCCCATTCCTTTCCGCCGGGAGCGCCGTTGAGCGATTTGGCCCGCGGACGGGGGCGCGGTGAAGTAACGGGCATTGGCCGGGATATCCTGCTGAGGCTCCACCGGGTTTATCCAAACACCTATTTCGGCCGGGGGGCTGCCATCTGGCACGCGCTTTTGGGTTATTACCCCGACGACTACTTGCTCAACGGGGAACAAAGCGCCAGGGATACAGCGATGGAAAGAGATTCGAGGCATCTCATCGGCCTGTTTCACAGCGTCTGGCGGACGGTCCGGATGATGCGGGTACCTGTGCCGCCGGGTCTGACGGTCCCCGGCATGCTCTTCGGGCCGCAGCACGTGGCGCCCTATATGAGAAGGAACTAAGACATGCGTGCTGGTCGTCATAAAGGGGTAAAGGTTTTTGTTCATAGGACGGCATATCCGGGCGGTGGCCGGCCGGAGGCAATCCCTTTTCTGCGGCGGATTTTACGCAAGTACAGGCTGGGGCGGTCCGGACGAGGTTTTCCCGCACTGTATTACCTGCGGCCCGGCGGCAGAATTATATACGAGCAGCGGTCCGGTCCGGCCGCGGCGGGGTTTCCCCTCGGCTTGCCTGCTTCTAATGGCCTGCCCGGGGCTGTATCTATCCATCCGGCTATAAATTATCTGACCCTATTGCCGGCGGGTCAGAGCTACAACCGGCTTCAACCGCTTTCCCTTACGAAAAGCGGAGTAAGCTTTACGGGTAGTCTTTATCCGGATTGGCGGACGGGCGGCGCCCGGACCCGGGGCCGGACGGCAGGTGTCGGCTATTCTGCGGATGCTGCGCCGGGTTACGCAGCGTTATCCGCTGCCGGAAAACCGCCGGCGGCCGGTTTGGCGCCCGGTTTGCGGCTTTCGTTATCCGGCGCCGGGATTTTCGGGCGATATCAGTTCCACAGAGGGACCGGCGCGCCAGACCGTTTCGAAATCAGTCTTTACGCACAAAATCGTGTTTATCACCAGTCCAGGTTTTTTGTAACCCGGCGCCGGGGCGGAATATGGTATTCATCTCAGGATGGTTTCACACGCCGCTATCGCGGCTCCACGTATCCTCAAAACACCCGGCGAGGTGGGTGCGATTTCAATCGCACACGGCGCGTCAGCGCCGCACTTGCAGGAGCTAATGTTACTTTTGTGCGAATGAATTCGCACCCTCATTTTTGGATGTATACTTTTGGAGCCAGGTATCTTCAGGATGGTAAATTAGAATTACCTGAGAGCTTGCCTGCGAAGGGTAATAAAACGCAGGAGCTGTCAGATGCGGCTATGCCTTATAACAGGTTGGCTGCAGTCAACCATACCAATGAGCCGGCGTCTGCCCGGATGATGCGGGCCCGTCCTGCCGTTGGGAGGTTTCTCCAAATTCCTGTTTTCCGTGGAACTGCGATATCCGGCGGCCCATTACAACCTGCGGCTGGTCCCCGGCGCCCGTTACAGGAAACTGCGGCTTCAGGACGTCTCAACGCTAATAAGCCGGCGCCCTTACGCACGGGCTTACGTGGTGCGGTTCAGGAGCAGAATCAAAAGCGCCCGTTACCGGAAACGGCAGTTTTAGAACGCTCCAACGCAAATAAATCGCTGCCTTTACGCACGGCCATGCGTGCTGCGGTCCCGGAACAAACTCAAAAAAGACGGTTCCCTGTGCCGGGAGAAGGTTATCGCGGCGGGGCCACGGAGCGGACGCAGAGGAGGAGCTTGATCAAGGCGGCCGGCGTGCGCCGGGTGCCGGAGTATAACGGCGGTTCTGTGCCGTTACCGGCCATGCCGGAACGGTTGGAGAGACTGTCGCGCCACCGGGCATCTGAGCTGCCGGAGACCGGTGTTGTGGGGCCTTCTTACGCGGGAAGCGGAAAGACCTATTATCCTCCGGTCCGGATGGACGTTCCGGCAGGACATGTGGCGAAAGAGCCGGTTGTTCAGGATGTCGTGGCGGCCGGGCGACGGCGGGAGGCGCCGGGAAATGATCCCGCGTACAGCCCGGAGGATTTTTTAAGGCGCAATGATAATCGCTCGTACCGGTTCGAGACAAGGGAGGATTTAAACCGCCTGGCCGACCGGGTTTGCAGCCTGATCGAAAGAAAGATCCGGATCGAGCGGGAGAGGAGGGGTAAACCGTGCTGGTAAAGGCGTCTCTTACCCGGAAGGATAAGTCTTCGCAGATTGTCCCATTTCTCTTCAACCCTTCGGAGTTTGCCGTGGAGAAAAGCAACCAGTTCACGGAGGTGAGCATTCCCGGCCTGCCTTCCTCGCTCTTTCAGTTTGTCAAGGGGGGCGCGCGCACGCTGACCATGGACCTGTTTTTTGATACCTACGAATCGGGTCAGGACGTGCGCCTTTATACCGATTGGGTTACCGGCTGGGACGCCGGGGCGATGTACAGCAAGCTTACTGCCGGTCGGGCAGGTTTGATGGACCTTGACGCCGATCTGCACGCTCCGCCGGTTTGTCTTTTTATCTGGGGTTCCTACATATTTCAGTGTATTATCGAGCGGGTGAGCAAACGGTTCACGATGTTCCTGCCGGATGGCCTCCCGGTCCGGGCGACGCTGAATGTTTCTTTGAAAGAATACCGGGACTTCGAGAGTCAGGTCAAAGAGATTTCCCTGCAATCCGCGGATATTACCAAGCGGTGGATTGTCAAGCAGGGAGAAAGCCTCTGGCTGATCGCCGCGAAGGTGTACGGGGATCCCGCGCTGTGGCGCCATATTGCCGCAGCCAACGGGATTGTCAACCCGCGGCTGCTCGCGGCAGGCTCTGAACTGGTTGTCCCGCCTTTGGGGTGAGCAGATGGATTTCGCCGGCCTTGCGAAAAAGTACCAGAACTTTTATGCGCCGCGCTTTCAGGTCCTGGTTGCCGGGACGGACGTGGCCAAAAATAAGCTGGTGGAGATAACGGGCGTGACGGTAGAGGATGTGCTTGACGGCGCCGACAGGTTTTCCTTCAGTTTCAGCGACCCGGGCGCGAAGTGGCTGGACAGCGGTCTTTTTGACCCGGGCAGGGAAGTCGAAATAAAAATGGGCTATTTAGACCGTCTTACAACAATGCTGGTGGGGGAAATCATTTCGCTGCAGCCCTCTTTTCCGGCGGGCGGAACGCCGGAATTGGAAGTCAGCGGCTACGATTTATCGCACCAGTTCACCAGAGTGCGCCGGGAAAGAACTTTCCGGGAGATGAAAGACAGCCAGGTGGCGGCGTCCGTTGCCGGCGAGGCCAAACACAAGCTGAAAACGGACATTGAGGATACGGCGACGGTGCATCCGGTCATCGTCCAGAGCCGGCAGACGGATTTTGAGTTTTTAACGGAGCTGGCGCAGCGAAACTTCTTCAAGTTTACAGTGCGGGAGCGCACCCTGTATTTTAAGCGGCTGCAGGGCGCCAATGAGGTTGCCGTATCCATGGAGTACGGGCGTTCCCTCTTAAGCTTCACGCCGGAGCTGAACATCTCCGGGCAGGTCAGCGAGGTGACCGTACGGGGCTGGAATCCCCGGACGCGGGAGGCCATCATCGGCCGGGCCCGCCGGGGGAGTGAAGAGGGGCGGGAACAGCAGCGGTCGAGCGGCGGTGAAATGGTTGAGAATATATACGGCGCCGTGGAGGAGCGTGTGCTGGACCGGCCGGTTTTCAGCCGGCAGGAGGCCGACAGCCTGGCCCTGGCCATCCTCAACCGGCTGGCCGAGGGATTGATCAAAGGGGACGGCGGGTGCATCGGCCTGCCGGAAATCAGGGCGGGTGTGGTGGTGGAACTTAAAGGGTTGGGCCAAAAATTCAGCCGCAGGTACCGTGTGGAGAGTTCCACCCATACCATGGGCAGCAGCGGTTACGCCACTAATTTCAGGGTAAAGGAAAATACAGTATGAGCATCACGGACCTGATCGGGCAAAATACGGGCACGTCGGAACGGCGCATCGCGGGAGTGGTTATCGGCATCGTGACCAATAACAAGGATCCCGACGGCATGGGCCGGGTAAAGCTTAAGTTCCCCTGGCGGGACGACAGCGACGAGAGCCACTGGGCCAGGGTCGCCGCGTTGATGGCGGGTAATGAGCGGGGCGCTTTTTTCCTGCCGGAAGTGGACGACGAGGTGCTGGTCGCCTTTGACCACGGCGATATCAGCCACCCGTACGTGGTGGGGGCGCTCTGGAACGGGGTGGACAAACCGCCGGAGACAAATGCGGATGGGAAGAACAACATCAGAAAAATCAAGTCCAGGAGCGGCCACGAAATAATTCTGTGCGACGACGGGGACAGCGGCAAAGAAAAAGTAGAAATACACACAGCGGGCGGCCACAAGATTCTTTTGGACGATTCAAAAGGCGGCGAGAAGATCGAAATTGTGGACAAATCAGGGTCAAACTCGATCAGGATAGATTCAGTGCAAAACAGTGTCGCCATCGAAAGCTCGATGAACTTGAAAATAAAAGGACAGCAGGTTGAGATAGAGGCCGGCGGCATGATGACGGTGAAGGCCGGCGCGACGCTGACACTCCAGGGCGCTATGGTCAAAATCAACTAGAACTTTTAAAAAAAGATCCGGAGGGATGGATATGGGGCAGCCGGCGGCCAGAGTTGGTGATTTAACGGGCCACGGCACACCGCTCGGTACGGGACCGGGCAGCGTCAACGTGCTGATCGGGGGGATGCCGGCCTGGCGTGCGGGCGCGGACCTGCACAATTGCCCGCTGGTGTCGGGAACGGTTCCCCATGTGGGCGGGGTGGTCCAGCCGGGCAGCGTTACGGTATTCATAAACAGTCTCCCGGCGGCGAGACAGGGAGACACGATCATCGAGAGCGGGCACCCGAATACGATAACCATGGGCTGCCCGACGGTGTTGATCGGTTGAAGTGAGAGGTGTTTTTAAATGGCCAGGGAATTTCTGGGCCGGGGGTGGGCCTTCCCGGTGGGGTTGGACACCGGCGGCCGGATTAAAATGTCCCATGACGAGGAGGACATCCGGGAAGCCATCCGGATCATTCTCGGTACGGCCAAAGGGGAGCGGGTAATGCGACCGGATTTCGGGTGCGGCATCCACGAGTTCGTCTTTGCCGCAATCAACCCGGCCACCGTCGCCCTGATCGAAAACAGTGTCCGTGAGGCGCTCACGCTTTGGGAGCCGCGGATCGAAGTGACCGGTGCGCAGGTTTCCACGGAGAGCCTGGCGGAGGGAAAGCTCCTTATAAGCGTGGACTACAAGGTAAGGACGACCAACAACCGGTTTAATCTGGTTTATCCTTTCTACCTGACGGAGGGCAAGTAAATGTCCGGTAAGGCGCCTGATGTTGAGCCGCGCAAGATGGAAGATTACTTTGCGGCGGTACAAAAAAAAGCTCCTTTTTACGTTCCGGAATGGCGGATGGAGGATAAGGACGCGTCATTCGCCTTATGGAAGGTTTTTGCGCACCTGATTGCCGGCGTGGCGCGGCGGTTGAACAGGGTCCCAGATAAGAACCTGCTCGCCTTTCTCGAAAAAATCGGCGTCAGCCTGCTGCCGCCGCAGCCGGCCAGGGCGCCTTTAACCTTTGTGTTGTCCGGGGGGGCGGCGGAAAGCGTACCGGTGCCGGAACGCACCCAGGCTGCCGCGGGGGATGTGGTATTCGAGACGGAGCAGGCGATTACGGCAACCCCGGCCAGATTGGCCGTGGTTTATGGTGTTGATAATCTCTCGGACGTTATTGTTGCCCCGCCGCCGGGGTTTCTTACAAGTGATGAGCCAACCGCCTTTGCAACTACGCTTGCCTGTGCCGCCGGAGCCGGCGACCAGGGGCTGTTTTTAACAGACACCGGCGGGCTGTCGGCGGGTGACCTGCTTGTGCTCGGCGGGCGGGAATGGGTTTTGGTGGCGGGTCTAGACGGAACGATCGCCACTCTGGATGATAAGCTTTCGTTTAGCCATGCTGCGGGAACGGCGGTTGAAAAAGCTTTAGAGTTTGAGCTCTTCCGTGGCCGCAATGAGCAGGAGCATATTTTTTACTTTGGTCACCACGACCTTTTCAACTTGAAGAAAGGGACCGGCAGGGGCCATGTCCTGATCAAACTGGGTTTGACGGGGACGAATGCCTGGCTGGATGCCGACCTCAACAATCTGAAAAACATAACCTGGGAGTACTGGGGGGAAGAGGGGGAAACCGGGGCCGACCAATGGCTGCCTTTCAAAGTTTACCGGGTGAAAAGGTCGGCGGATTCTCCCCTTACGGCGGAGGTCTGGCTGTGGAAGAAATGCGGCCGCCAGACCAAAGAAAGGGACGTGGCGGGTATACGGGGGCGCTGGTTAAGAGCGTCGGCCGCGCCAAAGGAGATCGGCGTGCCGCCTCTTGTCCGGATTACAGCTGCGGTAAACAACTTAAACGGGCCGGATATGGCTTTCAACAACGATGTGCCGGTAAACCTCAAGGCCAGCTTTTACCCGTTTGGCAAAACGCCCCGGCAAAATGACGTCTTTTACCTGGCAAGCCAGGAGTGCTTTTCGAAAAAAGGTGAGCCGCTCAATATAGAGTTTGAGCTGACGGCGGACAATGATCCCCGGCCGGAAGACCTGCTCCTGTCATGGGAGTACTGGAACGGTCAAGGATGGCAGGCGGTAAAGGGTCTTTCGGGCCACCTGAAGGATGGAAAGAAAGTGAAATATCAATTCCAGGGCGACGGCGGGGTTTCTTTCACCTGCCCGGTAGATTTTGCGCCGGTGGAGGTAAACGGCCAGAAGAACTACTGGCTGCGGGTGAGGATTCTAAACGGCGGCTACGGTCTGGAAAGCGTGATTGAGTTTGAAAAAAAGATTTACCGGAGCCTGACGGAAGTCCGGCCGCCGCTGGTCAAAGCCGTAAAAATGAAGCTCAAGGCTTCTTACCGGCGGGAATTGGACAGCGCGATCTCGTATAACGAGCTCGCCTACAGGCCTCTTACCGCGGCGAGCAAAGGGGAGGGCGGGCCGTTTCAACTGTTTTTCCCTCCGGCCGATACCCACCCGGCCCTGTATTTGGGGTTTGACAGGGCATTGGGGAAGGGTCCGGTCAGTGTCTTCTTTGCCGTTTATGAAGTGGTCTGCGAAGCGGCACAGGTCCCCCGCTTGGTCTGGGAATATTTCCGGGATAACGGCGTGCAAGGGGAATGGACACGGCTCGATGTGGTTGACAGCACGCAGGGGATGACCCGCAGCGGCACGGTGGAATTCGTGCCGCCCGCCGGCATGATTGCGCAAAATAAATTCGGCCGCGATCTGTATTACCTGCGGGCTGTGGACGTTAATAACAAGCTGCGGCCGGCGCCGCGCAGGAGTATTTCCGGAGACAGCCGGTCCGTACGGGGCTGGAGTCTGTACGGGAAAACGACCGCTTACGGAGCGCTGCAGCCGGAGGGGATCCGGCAGTACATCGTCTGGGAAAAGCAGGCGGATTTTGAAGCCCCGCGGTTAAAGGGCATATACCCCAATACCACCTGGGTTAAACAGGTGGAGACAGTTAAAGACGAGATCATCGGCTCGAGTACGGGGCTGGCGGGCCAGTCCTTTACACTGCTGCGCTCGCCGGTGCTCGAAGAAGAAGTGTCGGTAAAAGAGGCGGGAAGCATTGTGACTTTGGAACAGCCGGTTCTAAACGGGAGCTTATCTGGAGTGAGCGCCGGGATAGTGGAGAGTATGGACGGTAAATCGAAGGAGTCCTGGGTCCGGTGGCAGGCGGTGGACGACTACTCCGGCTCCGGGCCGGGGAGCCGGCACTATGTGGTGGACCGGACAACAGGCGCGATTTTATTCGGAGACGGCCAGCGGGGCATGATTCCTCCCGCCGGGCAGAACAACCTTAAGATTACCTACCGCACCGGCGGCGGCAGCCGTGGTAATGTGGACAAAGGTGCGATCAACAGCCTGAGGACGGCCCTTGCTTTTGTGGACAAGGTCAAAAACCCGCAGCCGGCCGGCGGCGGCTCGGCCGCGGAATCTTACACGCGAGTGCTGGAGCGGGGCCCCGCCTTATTGAAGCACCGGGATCGTGCCGTTACTCCGGAAGATTTTGAGCAACTGGCTAAAGAGGCTTCGCAGGGTGTAGCCCGGGCCAGATGCCTGCCCAATTTCAACCCGGGGGCAGAGATCGTGCCGGGATGGGTGACCGTGCTGGTCGTACCCGCCGGCGCCGGGGCCAAACCGGAGCTTAACCCGCTGATGAAAAAACAGGTGGAAGATTACTTGAAGGACCGGATGCCGTGCACGGTGCTGGCGGGGGGACGCCTGCAGGTTAGAGGGCCGGTTTACGTGGAGCTTACCGTCCGGGCGAAAATAATTACCCGCAGCATGGCGGAGGTTTCCGCCCTTGAAAATCTGGCCTTCGAACGGGTGAACGGCTATCTTCATCCCCTGACCGGAGGATCCGCCGGAAAGGGCTGGCAGTTTGGCGAAGCGCCCTGCGCCGGTGATTTTTTCAAGCTGCTGGAGGAGCTGGACGGAGCGGACTACGTTGACAGCCTGTCCCTGTTGGTTAAGACCGGGACTGCGCCTGAGGTTGAGGTCGACACCGCGAAAACGGCAGTGCTGGATATCCCCTCTTACGCCCTGGTCTGCAGCAGCGGGCGCCACGATTTAAAGATTGAGTTTAAGGAGCGGTAATGGATGGCTCTGCCAATACCTGATCTTGACGATATCACTTTTGCGGAACTTGTCTCGGAGGCAGTCCGGCTGATCCCGCAGTACGCTCCGGAATGGACGGATCACAACCCGAGCGACCCGGGGCTCACCATGGCGGAGCTTTTTGCCTGGCTGGCCGAGATGCAGATCTACAGCCTGAACGGGATTACTCCCCGGCATTACCTGAAGTACCTCTATCTTTTGGGGGTAAGGCCGGAACCGGCAGCGGCAGCGAAGGTGTGGGTTACCTTTACGCCCCCGGAAGGTGTGGTAAGCGCCGCGCCGCCGGGATTGAAGGCAGCCACCGGAGAAGGGATGGTTTTTGAGACCGAGAGGGCGATTGACATCCTGCCGGTCACGCTCGACAGGGTAATCGTTTTTGACCGGTACCGGTTTTTCGATCACAGCGACACCAACAGGCGCTCCGGTGTCTTCTACCAGGCCTTCGGGGCGGAGGCTCCGGCAGGCGCCGTGCTCTACCTCGGCTTATCTTTTGCCGCCGGGGTTGTGGAGGACAATAAATTGACGGCGGAAATTGCCGGAAAGAAATTAAAGATAAAAGTCTGCCTTTACGAGGATGATCTCCCGGCAGTTCCTGCCGGAGACGGGGTGGTCAGGCTTTCGGCCGGGGTTTTGTGGAAGTACCGGAACGGGACCGGGTGGGCAAAAATTCAGCCGCAGGAGGAAGAGGACGGCGGGCAGGTTGAAAACTTTTTGCGAAGCGGCGCTCTGGAGTTTATTTTGCCTGACGACATGGAAAAGGGAGATCTTTTGGATTTTGGTTCTTATTTCTGGATTTGCGCCGAGGTTATAACCGGCGGTTTCGAAATACCGCCGCGTCTGGAAATGTTGCTTCTGAATACGGTCAGAGCAGTGCAAGGTGTGAGCGTGAAAGAGATTTTGGGCACGAGTTCGGGTCTGCCCGGTCAGGAATTTAAGACCAGTGGCGCGCCGGTGCTGGCGGGCAGCGGAGCGCTGCAGGCCGAAGACGGGGTCGGTGGCTGGGAAGACTGGGTTGCGGTTGACGGCTTTGACGCCTCACGTCCGGATGACAGGCATTATCTCCTGGAGCCGGATACGGGGAAGGTGATCTTCGGCAACGGCGTCAGCGGGAAAATACCGCCTGCCGGGCGAAAGCTGCGGTTAAGCTATCGCAGCGGCGGGGGGGCGGCCGGAAATGTGGGCGCGGGGGCAATCAAACTGGCTCACGATCTGCCGGGGATTGACGTCACCAGCATTTTCCCCGCTTCCGGCGGGAGGGAGGCGGAGGATACCGAAGCGGCGTGGTTCAGGCTGCGCCGGCAGTTAAAGGAGGTAAGCCGTGGGGTGACTGCCGCCGATTATGAACAGCTGGCCGTGAACACGCCCGGCCTCAGGGTGGCCCGGGCGAAGGCCGTGCCCGTACCGGGGGTGAATGCGGTCAGAATGGTGGTCGTACCCTTCGGCTTCGCGGCAGAACCCGTACCGGGCAGCGGCTTCCTGCAAACTGTACGGGAGCACCTGCACAGGCGCCGCCTGATCACCACGCTGGTGGAAGTGGTGGCCCCGCGGTACGTAAGGGTGTCTGTTTCCGCAACGGTGCAAGCGAGCCCCGGCAGCGCTGCGGACCGGGTGCGGGAGGCGGTGGTTGAGGCTCTTAACGGTTTTCTGCACCCGTTAAAGGGAGGTCCCGGCGGGACAGGCTGGGAGTTCGGCCGCGAAGTTCACCGTTCGGAGCTTTACGCTCTGTTGACGGGCGTAGATGGCGCGGACTGCGTTACCGACTTGGTTTTTACCCAGGACGGGCAGATGGACGAAACCAGCCTGGTCTCTTCAGGCCGGCACACAGTGGAGGTAACTGAGCCGGAAACGGCGTGTGGGGGAAATTATTGATGGTCGGATCAGAGATCAAGTTTTTGACGATAAATACCGCTGCCCTGTGGGCGGAAGGCCTCCTGGAAGGAACTGAGATTGCGGGAGAGAGCCTGCGGCTCAAAAGTTTCCATACCCACAGGTACGCGGGCGCCTGCGGAGAAATTGGAGCGCCGGCGGCTTTTGCCCTCGCCCGCTGCGGTTTGATCTATGTAATTGATAAGCGTACGGGAGGCCTGGCGGTTTATGATTCCGCCGCCGGATCCTATAGCCGGCTGGCGCCTCTTCCCACCGGCAGGCTGCGGGACATTGCTGCGGGTGATGCAAACCTTTACCTGTTGGATGATGAGCGGGTGTACGCCCTGGCCAGGGTGAATCACCAGATCAGGTGGGAGGCGCCGGCGCCGGGTGCGGCAGCGCTTGCGCTGGGCAGGGACGAGAACCTTTATTTATTTGACCCGGCAGGCGCTCAGGTACTCAAGACCGGCCGGGGCGGAGCGGTTTCGATATTGATAGAGGGCCTTGATTCGCCCAAAAACTTCTGCTGCGGTTGGGACGGCTTCCTTTACGTTTTGAGCGGGGAGGCCGTGCTGCGGTTCTCTATAGAGGGAGCGCTGCTGGAGAAGATTGCGGTTTCACCTCCGGCGGACCTCAAACCGTGCTGTCTGGGGGTGGACAGGGATGGAACCCTTTATTTCGGCGGCCGGGATCAGGAGGGTTTCCCCTACCGTCTCGACCGGTCGGGCCGCTGGGAGCGCCTGGGGTACCGGGGAGCCGTCAGCCAACTCGCTGTAAATGCGGGGGGAGACCTGTACCTGCTTGCTTTGGAGCCGGAGCATCTGCAGGGACAAATTGTTCTCCTGGAGCGGGTGGAAAATTACGCCGGCGAGGGTGTCTACACTTCAAAATGGTTTGACAGCGCTGATATCGGGTGCCGCTGGCACCGGTTCGTGCTCGAAGCCGATATACCGGACAACACCCAGGTGCTGGTCAGTTACTGCACCGGCGACGTACCGGACGACCTGGCGGCAGTCTTTAGTCAAGAGGTAATAAATCCTGCCGATGCCCTGATTACCTGCGCCGGCGGCCGCTACATCCGGTTTAGGTTCCGGTTTTTAAGCAAGAATGCCGCCAGTACCCCGCGCGTAAAAAGCATGAAAGTTTACTTCCCGCGGCTTTCTTACCTGCGCTACCTCCCGGCGGTCTACCAGGAGAGCGAGCCGGGAAAGGATTTTTTGGAAAGATTCTTGAGTATCGCTGAGACTCTTTTTAGCGATTTGGAGGATAAAATCGAGGCTATCACCGGCTACCTGGACCCTGCCGCCGTGCCGGAGGGATTTCTCCCCTGGCTTTCTTCCTGGCTGGCAGTGACACGTTACGACAGGTGGCCGGCTCCAAAAATCAGGGCGCTTCTGTCGCGGGCGCCCCGGTTGTACCAACAGCGCGGCACCCGGGAAGGACTCGAGGCAATGATTGCGCTCTACTTAAGCCGGGTTTCTGAAAACGGCCTGGTTGTTGACGACAGCGCAGCGAAGCCGATCATCGTTGAGACCTTCCAGGTCAGGGCCGGAGCGTCCGGGGACGACGCCGTGTGGGGGGACCTGTTCGGCACGGATCCTTATAGTTTCTGTGTGCTTCTAAAGCCGGAACAGGCGCCCACCGGGCAGGATTTAAACGCGGTGAAGCGCATCGTCGAGTTTGAGAAGCCGGCTTACACCCGGGCGGGGGTCAAGGTGCTGCAGCCCTGGTTTTTCCTGGAATGGCATACTTACCTGGAACTGAACACATATCTCACCGGGCAGGGGTTTGTTCTGGGCAGGAGCGCTTTGAGCAGGGATACCTCAATAGTCGAAGTTGAGGAAGGCGGCGAGGTCGAGGTGCGGGCCAGGGTTGGGGTGGATACGGCGTTGACCTGAAACTATTATGGGGATTTGAAAAATTAAGGAGGGTTCATATGCCTGGATGCGGGGGGAAAGGAACACGCGAGGCGGGCGTTAAGACAAGTTTTGAGCTGCAGCGTTTTAAGAAAAACGCATACTTTTACGGTAAACTCATGACGGTAAGGGATTTCCAGCTGGAGCAGGAGTATATCAACGAAAAAAGATCCCTGGGTCACAGGCTGGTGCACGGGGTGGGAATTGTCTGCGGCCTGGAGTTGGAAAGCGTCGGTTTCGGCGCGGGGGCCTCGGCTGATAAGCTGGTGGTATCGCTATTGCCGGGGGTGGCATTTGACGGCTGCGGGAGAGAAATCGTCGTAGAAAGGAAGCTGGCGGATGAGGAACTGGATGTGCCGGGGATCACGACCTTAAGCGGCTCCAAAAAGTATTACCTGTTCTTGAAATACAGGGAGGATTTTGGGGAACCGGTGCCCGCCCTGGCTGATGCTTCGGGATGCGAGGAGACCTGCTGCAACAGCAGGATCCTGGAAGGTTTCAGACTTGGGCTGGCGCAGGAATGGCCTGCCGGCGAGGAGAGTGTTGATACTGAACTGCCTCCGCCCTGTCCGGCAGGGGAAGACCAGGGTGTACTGCTGTACGTGCTTGATATCAATAGGTCGGGTGAGGTCAGGCAGGCCACGGTCAATGTTAGCGAGACCGCAAAGTGCTGCCGTTTTGTTTATAACAACCCGCTGCTTCACGAGCTTTACAGCGGTCAACAGTCGCTTTTGGACCAGCACCTGAATAATTTCAGCAACCCGCATAAGGTAGGTCACGCCCAGACGGGACCAACGGGGTGGGACCATGCGGAATCCGCCGGGGACTCCGGCACGCGGGTGAAGCATTTATCTGCGGAGGACGCCGGCAAGTGGAACGGCGCCGTGCAAAGTATCGGTGATCATCTAACCGATTTTACCAACCCGCACAGGGTAGAACACACCCAGACCGGTCCGCTGGGCTGGGACCAGGTGAATGACGGCGATCCCGCGGAAAAGAAAATGCGCATAAAGCACGTTTCCAGCGAGGATGCGGAAAAATGGAACCAGGCGGCACAGAACGCGGCCCAGAACATTGTGCGGCTCCGTAAGCTGAAAGTTGAAGGAGTGGCCCGGGGAGAGAGGATAGAACTGGAACTGGACCAGGACTTGAAGCTGAAATTTAATGAGCCGGTCATGCTGGGGGTGGAGGTTAACCTTTCGGATAAGGTCATCGAGGCGTGGTTGAAACTCATCGAGAAAAAGTATAAGCCGGATGCGGAGCAGCTCAAAAAATGGAGCGCAGGCATTGCAAAGGTGAGGAAAGAGAACGAGCTTGATAAAATAGACGAGTACTACACCGGTGACCTTTCGCTCATCAGCCTCTGGGCTCTCGTGCCCGCATTCAAAGAAGCGGGTCCGGTTGTACGCCCGGATCGTGTTTTAGGAACCGGAACAATTGAAGCGCCAAGGTTCATTACCCGCCTGTCCGGGACGCGGCCGCCCATTTTCGAGCGCCTTACAGAAGGGCTGGTTGCCGCAGGGCTGCAGCAGGTGCCGGCGCCCGCGCTGGCGGCCAGAGTGGACCGCCGGGGGAAAAAACTGACCATAATCCTGCAGGACAGGCGAAGGGAGGAGGCGGACCTTGAGGAGTACGTAGATTACAATGTCGTCTATTGGGTTGCGCCTGCCGGGAACGGTTAAAAATTGCAGAACGAAACCGGATTGAACCTGCATTTGCTATCGCGGCGCCGGCAGAGGAGCAAAAATCACTATGCAGGCACGATTCCAATCGAACACGGCGCTCGCGCCGCACTTACCCGGGAGTCACCAACTGGTTCTCAAAGCTCCGCATCAGGTTCGGAGGGTTGATTTACCGGCCGGGTTATTTTTTCTTTTTTGGCTTCAACGTATATGATTATATTTGTGTCGATTACAACCAGCTGTACTTGTAATTGTCCGGATTCTGGGCGGCAGCGCGGATCATCTCGATAACACCCTTGCCGCTCTAAAGCAAGAGTGTTATAAATAGAAAAATTTGGGGCATGGGAGAAGACATCGGGCGACCATGGCATGAGTGAATCCATTTATGCGAATGAATTCGCGGCAGAAGCCGTAATTTGTTTTCAGGGAAGGTTATGCGCCAGCGTAATAATTGTTATCTCGGGCCGGCACATGAAACGGATCGGAAGAACTGTTGTCCCCAATCCTCTATTGGTATAAAGTATTAATTCATTTATCTTGTAAATACCGGAATGGTATTTTCTCCCCAGTCCCGTGGTGATTACCGGACCAATGAACGGAAGCCGTACCTGTCCGCCGTGGCTGTGGCCGGAAAGCTGTAAACTTACCGGAAATTTGCTGATTGCATCAGCTATATCGGGTTCATGCGCCAGTAGAATGTTGCAGGCGGCTTCAGGTATTCCATGAATAGCTGTTTCCAGATTAGGCTTGCCTTTCGAAATGCTGTCAAGCCCGGTTAGAAATAGCCTGTCACCGTCTTTTTGTATTGCTGCATGCTCATTGATAAGCACGTGAAAGCCGCCCCGTTCCAAACCATTGATAACATGATTTGGACCTGCCATATAGTCATGGTTTCCCAAAACAGCATACTTTCCAAAAGGAGCTGTCAATTCTGCCAAAGCTGCAACCCCTGAATCAAGCGCCCTCAAGGAAGAAACCGAGTTTAGAAAATCACCGGTAAAACAGATCGTGTCCGGGTTCAGTTCATTAACTACCTTCACAACTGATGATAGATCTTTTCCCGAAAAGAAAAAACCCAAATGAATATCACTAAAAAGCGCAATACGGAATTCCGAGAAAGATACCGGCAGTCTGTTAAGTGGAATTTGCAATTTACGAACATCAAGCCAAAGTCGTTCGATTAACTTCGAATAAAGCACACATCCCGAAAAACCGGCGGTTGCCGGTATCAATTCCAATTGGGTGAAACCAGATACTTTTTTCATTGTTACCTCTGAAGTGCTTAAAAGTTTGAAAATATTATTTTACCCGCCCCAAAGGCTTATAATGTAAAACCATGTAACTCCACTTCTATTTTACCAGGTTTTACTCTCCGCAAAATCCCTCTAAATTATATCCAGTTGAAGCGCAGGCGGGGTATTATGTACATCTATATGGCAGCGGTAGTATGAACCGGCAGATTATATATATGCAGGGAGCTTTATGAATTTGAATCCAATTAAATTTAGTTTTATCTTCCCGAATTTTGGGCAGTAGCACGGACCATCTTAATAACATTTCTACTACGCTAAAGCAAAGGGTTATAAATAGAGTGTGTCGCCGGTTGTTGTAAATCCGGTTAGGACAAAACCATGTGCGATTGAGCAAGGGAGCCAGGAATATATTTACCGGGTAGATGAGATAATAATTTTGAGAATCTAGCTTAAATTTTGGATTTAAAGGTAAATATTCATGGAAAAAATTTTACATGGTATCTCAGGTTCTTTGCACATTCTGGCTGCAGTAACCTGGATTGGTAGTATGATTTATAGCCAATTTGCAGTGGTTCCTGCCCTGAAGCACCTTGGCGCCCCTCGCTCAAACGCCATAAATATGATTGCCAAAGGGCGTTTTTCCCCTCTAGTCTGGGCCAGCCTGGTGGTTCTAATTGTTACCGGTACCTATGTTGCCTTCGATGAGGCAGCAAAACTCGCACCCATTTTTCAGCAGCCGGCAGGTATCGCACTGTTCATAAAATTGTTATTTGTGGCGGTACTGATAGGGATCCTGCTTGTACAGATTTATAATTACGGGCCAAAAATGAAAAAACTGATCAATCCCGCCACTCCCCAAAACCAGGAAAACGACCTGGCTATGGCCAGAACATCCAATACCGTTAACAGGCTTTCCTCAGCGCATCTGATTATCGGGATAGTGATAATCGTCCTGTCGGTAATCCTTTCCGAACTTTTAGAATAACCGGGTGGGTGACTAATTATGGGTGAGTTGCAGGCAGTTTTTAGCGGGGCAAAAGAACTACCCCTCTGGGGGTTCGTACTACGGGCTACCCTCTTGTACTTTGCGTTAATCATCGGCATTCGTTGGATGGGCCACCGCGAGGTGAGCATTCTTGCCGGCCATAACTACCTGGTGGCAGCAGGAATAATGAGCCTGTCAGCGGTGCGGATGGTGAACGCAGAAGCATCGCTTACGTCTGCCCTGCTGATTGTATTCGCTTATGCCGGGGTGAATGTTCTTTACTCCTACCTGGATATCAAGTGGCCCAAGGCTATTGACCGGGGACCGGTAATGCTCATTGAAAACGGGCGAATTAATAAGAAAAACCTGTTGGACACCCACGTTACCATCGATAACCTGCTGGGGCAGCTCAGGCTAAAGGCAGCGCATAACCTGTCCGAGGTAGCCTACGCCGTTCTTGAGCCTACCGGGAAGATTAGCGTCATTAAAAAATCGCCTACCCTGCCTCTAACCAGGCAACATATGAATCTTCCGGCAAAATATGTAGCCTTGCCTGCTTTGTTGGTTCACGACGGACAGGTGGATGAAGAAAATCTGAATATGTTAGGTTTTGACCTGAATTGGCTGAAAAGTAAGCTGGCCGAAAAAGGATTCGGGCGGCCGGAGGAAGTGTTTGTAGCCGCCTTGCAGGCGGACGGCGCCATTTATGTCAGCGCTTAGAAGGTGAGACGATGGAGGATTTTGTCTCTATTTTCGGATCGGTAGAAAAATTAAGCCCAACCGGTTTTCTCGTACGCACACTGGCTGTGGGAGCAATCCTTTACTTTGCCAGCCGGTTTTTACCCAGGCGTTCAGGAGGCCAGTATGCGGGTTATGACTTCGCTTTCTTCTGGATGATGGGCGGCCTGGTGGCTTCCCCTCTTTTTGATTCCAAGATAAGCTTTGCCAATGTATTGACGGCAGTGATTACCATCTATGTCTTGCATTATTTAATTTCATATATCGTGGTTAGAAGCCGTACCATGGCCCGGATTATTGGCGGTATGGCTATCCCGCTGGTGATGGGTGGGAAAATCCTGCGGCAAAATATGAGGAAAGCGCTTTTCCCGCTGGAACTGCTCCTGTCGGAGATACGTCAGGCCGACGCTCCCAACCTGGCTGAAGTGGAAGCGGCTGTACTGGAAACCAACGGCCACGTCAGCGTATTGAAGAAACCCAGCTTTCAGCCGGTAACCCCACAGGACTTGAAAATAAACACTGTAGAAGCCGGGCTGCCGGTGTTGTTAATTAATGAAGGCCGGGTGATAAAAGAAAACCTGCGCAAATTAGGATATAACAGGGAATGGTTGGAAGGTGAGCTGCAGAAATATGGTGTTTTGAACGTAAAAGATGTTTATGTAGCCACACTGGATGGCACGGGCCAACTATACTATTCGGTGCAGGTAGGCGCGCTTAGGGGGTGAAAGATGTGCTTAGCGAGCAGGAACGAATGAACAATGCCATGAAGGAGATGCTTTTTTATGAAGAGAGCATGGCCAAAAAATATTTAGAACTTACCCGGGAAATAACTGATCCCAAACTGCAGCAGATGCTTAAAGGTATGGAAATGGCCGCCCGTAATAACTATGGTACCCTGTCTCAGAAGATGAGCAGCCTGGGTATAGTGTAGAAGAAAAAGTATAATTATTTTACACACCAAAAACACTGGAAGGGGTAATATTATTGAATACCCTTGATAAACTGCAAGACTCCCTGCAGGGAGAAATGATGCTGCAATCTATGTATAATAAATATATGATGGACATAACCAATCCTGAAATCCGTCAACTATTTACCCAAATGCGTGACGCAAAAATGCAGAATGTTACCCAGTTACAACAGGAGATTCAGCAAATGATGCTACAGGGTAGGACATCATAAAAAAATCATACAAAGCGCACCGCAAAGGGGGCGCTTTTGTATGATTGCCGTATTTATTTAAGCCATACCGCCCTGAATCTGCTGCAGGGAATATTGACATTCCGTTATACAAAGGTCCAAATGGTGGGCGCCTTCAATCAGCTTGTTTTTTGCCATTGGATCGGTTTCAGTATTGGCCATGTTCCGCAGTTGGGCAGCGGTTTGCTGGCAAGTCTGTATACACTGTTGTATTGTTTGGGCACCTGGCATAACTTATGTTCACCTCCAGATAATCTGATTTTTTTAGGGCATCTGTGTAGCGCTTTCGCACTGGCGAATACATAGCTCAATATGATGCGCGCCCTGGGTAAGCATATCCCTTACACCAGCGTTCGTAATCCCGTTGGCTCCGCTGCGGAGATCGTTGGCTGCTTTGGTACAGGTCTGAATACACTGCATTACCGCTTGCTTATTCTGCAACATTTTGTCGCCTCCCTCGTTATAAGATCAAGACTATAATTCCCCGCTCAATATCCTGATATGCAGGGAAAGTCGTTGGTAGCCATTAATTGAAGTTCCAGGTGGCAGAGACCGCGCACGGAATAGAAGGTTTTGATGAATGACTGATAAGCTTAATCGATTAATTTCTTGCCGTATCCGCTAAGGAGCAGGGAATTGGTCACCACGGATACAGAGGAAAAGGCCATCGCCAGCCCGGCCCATTCCGGCGGCAGGAGTTTTCCGGTTATGGGATAAAGGACGCCGGCTGCCACAGGAATGCCAATGACGTTGTAAATCAAAGCCCAGAAGAGGTTTTGTTTGATTTTATTTAAGGTTTTCCTGCCTAAGCGGATCGCCCTTTCCACATCAAGGAGGTCATTGCGCACCAAAATAACATCGCCTGTTTCCTTGGCCACGTCGGTGCCTGACCCGATGGCGATCCCGATATCGGCCTGGGCCAAGGCGGGGGCATCGTTAATGCCATCGCCGACCATGGCCACTTTGAGCCCTTGTTCCTGATATTTTTTCACGGTATTGATCTTATCCTGGGGCAGGACCTCGGCGGCAATCTCATCAATACCGGCCTCCTGCCCGACTACATGGGCCACCTTCTTATTATCCCCGGTGATCATGAAAGTCTTAAGGCCCAGTCCGTGCAGGCGTTTGATCGCTTCCCTGGCGCTCTCTTTAAGGACGTCGGCCAGGGCAATCAACCCGATAGCGCGGCCGGCAAGAGAGACAAACATCGTCGTCTTTCCTTCTTGCGCCAGGCGCGTGTATTCCTCTTCGACAGCGCTTACATCTATCCCGTGTTTCCGCATGTGCTTGATATTGCCTATAAGCAAAGGCTGCCCCTGGTAAGAGCAGGCTATCCCGTAACCGCTCTCCTCTTGATAATCCTTCACTTCCAAGATTTCTACTTCTTCTTTCCTGGCGCGACTTGCGACCGCTTGAGCCAGGGGATGGATGGAGGGGTTTTCTCCGGCTGC
Organism: Pelotomaculum sp. FP; assembly: GCF_004369245.1. Taxonomy (NCBI): domain Bacteria; kingdom Bacillati; phylum Bacillota; class Clostridia; order Eubacteriales; family Desulfotomaculaceae; genus Pelotomaculum; species Pelotomaculum sp. FP. The sequence continues at coordinate 48,100 of NZ_QFGB01000024.1, forward strand.
CGCTATTTGTAAGAGGCCTTTTTCTTTGAAGGGATTAACCGCAATGATATCCGTAACCTCAGGAGTACCTTTTGTGAGTGTCCCGGTCTTGTCAAAACCGATGGCCTGTAAGCTGGAGATGGCTTCCAGCACCGCTGCGGATTTAAAGAGAAGGCCGCGGTTAAGGCCGACGCCGCTGCCGACCATGATGGCCGTCGGAGTCGCCAGCCCCAACGCGCAGGGACAGGCGATGACCAACACGGCAATCGCTGCTGTAAAGGCGAAAACAAAGGTACTGTGCAGGGCAAAATACCAGATCAGGAAAGTGATCAGGGCCAGGGTTACCACTGCGGGAACGAAATAATTGGAGATCGTGTCGGCCAAGCGCTGGATTGGCGGTTTAACCCCCTGGGCGTCCTCCACCATTTTGATAATCCCGGAAAGCACCGTGTCTTTGCCTGTTTTGGCAGTTTGCACTTTAATGCTGCCGGAACGGTTAATGGTAGCCCCGATGACAGGATCCCCGGCTCCCTTGTCAACGGGAATGGACTCCCCGGTCAGCATGGACTCGTCGATGCTGGCTTGTCCTTCTATAATCTCGCCGTCAACCGGTATTCTTTCACCGGGTTTAACAATTACAACGTCGCCGGTTTTTAGATCAGCCGCGGCTACTTCCTTTTCTTCGCCGTTTATCAGCAGGCGCGCTTTATCGGCCTGTAACTCCAACAGCCGTTTTAACGCCTGACCGGCGCGGCCCTTTGCTTTAGCCTCCAAATATTTCCCGAAACGCACAAAGGTAATCAGCAAAGCCGACGTGTCAAAGAAATTTGGCCCTTCGAAGAAAAGGTTGGGAAAGAACATGTGCAAAGTCGTCATCAGACTATACCCGTAAGCGGCTGTAATCCCCATGGCAACCAGGACATCCATATTTGCCGAGCGATTTTTCAAGGCGTGGTAAGCGCCGCGATAAAAGGTCCAGCCCGCCGTAAACTGGACAATGGTGGCCAGGGTGAGGATCGTATACATTGTGGGCCTCGACATGGGGAGAAACATGAGCGGCATAATAGGCACTGATAGGATCACACTGAAAATGAGCCAGTTGCGCTCTATGATCGCACTGCGATCGTCCGGGTCTTCGTCCTTGTTCTTCAGGGGAATATAGCCGGCGTCCCTGACTTGTTCAAAGACATCATTTAAAGTTAATGTTTGGGGATCAAATTCTACAGTCACCGTCTCATTGGCAAAGTTTACTGCCGCCATGTGTACACCGGGAGTACTTTTTAGTTTCTTCTCGATGGTCAAGGCACAATTGGCGCAGGTCATCCCGCTTACTTTAAATTGCTGTTTGCCGCCTTCACTATCCTCACTTTGGGCCCCATAGCCCAGGTCTTTAATCTTGGCCAAAATATCCTCTTGTGAGACAACAGAGGGGTCTAATTCCAGCGTTAACTTTTCTGAAGCAAAATTAACCGCTGCAGATTTCACCCCCTTCATTTTGCCCACGCCTTTTTCTATGGTTAAGGCACAGTTGGCACAGGTCATGCCGCGAACTTTAAACTGCTTTTTTTGAGCATGGTCGCCCGGGTCAATGGAAGGATTGTCACTGACAGTCTCAGGAAGTATCAATGGGTCAGGCAGCCCGGCTGCTTCTGGTGGGGGTTGTTCCGCCGCCGCTTCTACTGGAGCAGGCCTGGTCGAATATCCGGCTTCTTCAATCGCCTGGGTTATGTCTTCCGTACTAACCTGATTTCTGTCAAAATCAAATAGAGCTTTGCTGTCAGCCAAAGAAACCCGGATATTTTCCACACCCGGTAATTTCTCAAGCGCTTTGGTCACCCGCCGTACACAGTGCTCGCAGGTCATGCCGTAAACAGGGATCGTGATTTCTTCCTGGCCTGTCGCGGGAAGGGGGATGTCGGTCGAATAACCCGCTTTTTCAATCGCTTCCCGTACTGCTGACAGGTCAAGCTGCTCCGGAGCAAAGTGAAAAGTCGCCTTGGCGTCTGCCAAAGACACCTGAACGTCAGCCACACCAGGAAGCTTCTCCAAAGCTTTGACAACCCGCCGTACACAATGTTCACAAGTCATACCATAAACGGGGAGTTTTACCTGCGCCAAAGCCACAGTTTCTTCAGTATTAGCCATCGTATCACCTCCACACTATGGTCGAAAATTTGGCAGTTACCTCAATCACCTTAGTTTTTGCTCTATCTCAACGAAAAAGCAGATAAAATATGCAGCCGTCCTATTTAATCAGTTTGAAGATAGTTTTTAGAACTTCATCTACCACTTGTTCATCACCGGCCTGAAGCTGTTCTGCAACGCAGGATTTCATATGCTTTTCCAGTAATAGTCTGGCTACTCCATGCAAAGCCGACTGGGCGGAGGAAATCTGGTTCAAGATATCATCGCAGTATACATGCCGCTCGATCATGCCCCTGATGCCGCGCACTTGTCCCTCAATCCGGTTCATCCTGCTGACAAGTTCGCGGATGGTTTTTTCGCTATGATGGCTGCGCCGTTCGCTGTTTCCCGGACTCTCATGACAAGCAGGGCAGGGGACTTTGGCCTCGTCCATGTAGACACCACCTTTAGTGAAATAGTATGGCAAGGTCCCGCAAAATTATAGTATACCCCCCTATGGTATTTTGTCAATTCATTCTTATTAACAGTAACAGGAGACTTAGCAAAATGTTTCCGGCAGGTATGCAATTACCCCGGCATCAACGTGACCGGGGCTTTGTTTTGACGATCTTTTCGTGTTCTTCAGCTATTTTGGGGTAATAGTGTTTGATTAACTCCCTGACCGTTAAAATCCTCCTTCTCACCTCTGTGCTGTAGAATAAAACCATTTCCCGCACCGGGGTTTCTCCATTGACGAGCAAGGCCAGGTTGTTTATTTTTGCGGCTTCGTCATGGTTCACTATCCAGCGGTAAAGCTCCATTATTTCATATATCAGCTTTTCATGTCTAACCGGGCTAAAAAAATTATTGCGCAGCATTATTTCCAGGTTGTTTAAGCCCACTCTAAAGACCCAACGGTCGCTATCAATGAATAAGTCCTTATCTTCCATGCAATGCGTCTCGTTTAAAAACTGAAGCAAGATGATCTCCTTAAACTTTCTGTCTTTACATAAATCACTGGCCCTGAAAAGTGACCAGGTTAAAACACCGCCGAATAGGGCGATCAGTATATGATTATAAGCAACGATCGTTTCCAGCAGGGATTTGATTAATTCCAAGATGAACACCTTTTTTTAAGCAATTAAAAACCATTATCCCCACGTTTCTTCATTCTTATCACTGTTTATTACTTTTCCAGGAGTCACCAAACTGGTTCTCAAAACTCCGCATCAGGTTCGGAGGGTTGATTTACCGGCCGGGTTAGTTTTTCTTTTTTGGCTTCCACGTATATGATTATATTTGTGTCGATTACAACCAGCTGTACTTTTAATTGATAATTGGCGCCTTCAAATTCGACTGCTCGATTATCTATAATCTGAGGGACAAGTGAATAGTTCAGTTTGTCTACCTCTTGTCCCTTGACCGGCTCCAGCCACTGCCGTACCTGTTTTTCCAGGACCAGGATGGTGTTTTTTTCTTCAAGCCTGGCCATATTCTCACCAAGAATTGCGATGTGAGGTTCAATGCCGGTTACCACTTTTTTCTCTTTTTCTCCCAGACTTTTCTTTAATTGATTCAACTCATCCCGGCAAAGTTCCAGCTGCTGGCTGAGAAGTTGATTATTATGTGTTATTTCGTCTACCTGCCCACCTAGAGTAACGGTTACAAGCACGCCTCCTGCCACCATACCCAGGAAAAATAGCGCCATCAAACGGATAGCCTGATTTTTCATTTCCCTTCTCCGGCTATTGCCAGGACGATCAAGTAACCTAAATGGGTTCCTGCCATGGCGCTTCCGATGTAAAAGAGTTGCTTGATTACCGCTATAATTTCACCTCTAAAAACACCCGACTCCAAAATCTCTATGGTTGAAAAGGTTCCACCGATAGCCGCCACCACGGCCCATATCTTCATTTCTCTGGCCAGCCTGAGCATGACGCCGAGCGGCGGCTCCCGCACCATCACCGCCGCCAGGGAGCCAACCAGTGCAGCGCCGAGCAATACACCCATGGCAGTAAAGAAAATAAGGATAAAATTTTTTTCAAAAGGCACCAATATCTCCTCCTTTTCCACTACCCCCTGTACATTAAAAAATTCGCTTTTCTGACGAATTATCTTGGTTGCATCCTGGCAGGGGCTTATTATTAGCCTATTAGCAAAATTTGTGAATATGACCTGTTTGACGATACCACAGCACGGAAATAGTGCTCTACCGGACGAGCGTTGTCCTGGGGGGACAATCCAATGGCCGAATAAGTCTAAAACACACGTCAAATAATTAAGCCGCCAATGGGCGGCTATATCTTTGATACCTGCGTATAAGACTACGGCTTGCCTCAAGCCTCTTGGATCGCCTTCATCGGGCCATATCACGCACTTTCCGCACATTATACATTTTTCATGATCGACAGTTGGCGCGTCACAACCATGCTGCAGTAAAGCTCCGGCCGGACAAACCCTGACGTATCATTATAAATATTGCCTATCTGTGACAATGTTACTGAAGGATTTTGGTTGACGGGATATGATAACAGCAAGACCAAAGCAGGAAGGTGATAATAATGTCTGCTGTCAATCTCAATCGAAGTCAAATAACTTATGAGAAGAAATATGTTTCATCGTGATGCTCTACCTCACGGCCGGCTTCATTCAACCTGTTATATTCGTTGGTGATGAACCTGTCGGTCATACCGGCGATGTGCTCGATAATCCTTCTGATTAGGCAAAGTATATTTGCTTCACATGTCTTTAATGCATCAAAAACCGTCTCCGGCAAAGGTTCCTTCTCGCGCTCTACAATTGATTTTTTAATATAATTGTCAATCTCGTTAGTTACAGCGTCTTCGCCGAGCGGTTTATATGCCCGTAGCCTTGACCAGACTCTTTCGTGCATAAGTCTGGGATTTTTATAATATAGCTCGAGCAGCGCCGTAATTATTTTGTTTCCCATATAATTCATCCTGGCAATACGGTATCCGTTGTGCAGTCTTTCACGTATCAGCTTCTTAAGGCGATAGTCAAGGGAAGCTGCATAGTTGTCATAAATTATGACCCTGTTTATGTCCGGGTACCTGCCCTTTTTACGAAAAGTACAGCTGCCGGTACATCCTTGAATAGGGTAATTTATGTATTTGCAATTTCCTGTCCTGACACCGGGACATATCTCTTTATATCCGGTGAAGTAAATTTTTATTTGTTTTAATGGAATCCATTCTCCTGTATCTTTATCTTTGTCATTATCGTCAAAAACGAGTTTAACATACTCCGTTATTTCCGGATCTTCGAATTTGTTGAGCCAAATGACTTTGCTGAGCTTCCGGTATTCTTCGGCATAATTTTTCACCAAAACAGGGAGATTCGCGCCGTTAGTTTCCAGGATTTCTTTGTATGATTCATTCATGAATTTCCTGAATTGACGATTTGCTTCCCCGTTTTCGCCTTGAAACTTGAAGCAGTGGAGCTCATTAGGCCTTGCTTCATAATCAAAAAAGTCCCCTTCAGTAATTATGATCCCGTCAACAACTGCAATGATAACAAATATTTTTTCATTTACCTGGTTTTCTGGTTTAACTTGGTTTTCTGCTGTCTGGTCATTAATATGTTCCCGAATCTCTTTACTGATGTCGTAATAATTCGTTGACTGGTACCCGGCATCCAAAGCCATCTGTATACGCCAATAAGAATGCTCAATAATGTTGGCAAGCAACAGGCCCCGGAGAAATGCAATATAAATATATGAAGGCAGTTCCTGTTTTTTATTATCAGCTTTTTTATTATCATCGCTTTTAACATTATCGATAATGCCTAGCAGCAGCTCCAAATATTTTAGTATTCTGCATTTTGATAGCCATTGATCTTCTTCTTTCATTGCGTTCAAGTATTCTTCACTTCGCCACATATGCAGGACAAATGCAAGGTTTGCAGCAAGTTCAAATTTGTTTCTGTATTCTTCATCCTCTTTGTATTTTCTGTTTATCTCATTTTGCATTTGCTCAACAATTTCTTTATTTTCATAGTTGAAATAGGCAGGCAGGTTTTTATCACTCTTACCTATCATCTCCACTATTTGGTGAACAAAAATCTTTGGAACGCGGATACTTCCCTGCTTTAAATGATGCTCTAAATAAGTATTCGTTTCATCATATTCAAATATTTTTTTTGATAAAAGCGCATCAAAGTATTCTTTAATAACGGCGCCTATATTGTTCTTATTAAGAATTCTCGATCTCAGTCCATCCTCCAGATCGTGGATCCTTTGCGCCAAGTCATCGGATATTCGGACAACTTGTGCTTCAAGTGAACCAGGGAAAAACAGTCCCAGATCATTTTTATCTTTCATCATTTGTTGAACGGCTGCTTCAAAGTTTTCATCGAAGGTTGAATTGCGGTGAATGTGTCCTCTAAAGCCCATACCGGTGTGGGTAAGAAGACCTTCACGAACGCCTTTTGTAAGATTAATGCCCCAGCCGAAACGTTCGGCGTCAGTCCTTCTGTCCCAGTCATATCCAGGCTCCAGGTAATCCACATTTTCAACAGAATGATAATTATGACAAAAGCAGTAATTCTGGTTGAATTTTTCGTCGCTATTTTTGAGCCAGTTATTTATTGCCTTTTCCGCTTCGTGGCCATAGGGAGCGTGTCCAAGATCGTGCCCCAGCGCAATTGCTTCAACGAGGTGCTCATTCAGCCGCAGGGACCTGGCTATATGTCTGGCGATTTCCGATACTTCCAGGGAGTGTGTCAGGCGTGTCCGGTAATTATCGCCTTCATGTGTGACAAACACCTGGGTCTTGTATTCAAGCCTCCGGAATGCCGTGCTGTTGGTTATTCTATCCTTATCTATCTCAAAGGGGGTTCTATACCGGCTGCGGCTGCCATGCCGGTCCAAATGATGCTCCGGAGAATCACTGTTAAACCGCTCTGTATACCAGGGGTCATCGCTATGCACGGCATAAGGGGCAAGGTTCTTTTTCTCCCATTCAACCCAAAACTTGCTGTATACACACATCTTTTTTATGGCGCCTCCCATTGGTAGCTGTTGTAACCGGCAAATGCCGTATAAGTGAAACTTTTATCTAAAGTATATACCATTATATTCCTCCCGAGTCAATAAATTAATGAAATTGCTTAAACTATCAGCTCTGCAGCCAACCGTCCTTTTAACACCCGGACAATCAAAAGCAGCCGTAGATTATGCTTTCGGCTGCGTTATGAAAATATATTAACATAATCGGGTTCATAAAACCATTGCCGTGACAGTAAGGCTTCAAAGCTTACTTACTCATGCGGGGCCAATTCAGCAATGCGCTGGTCCGGGTTATCCCTATTTAAGCCGCCATGACAGCAGATCACTGCTGCAATATCGTACCGGGTGAGCTTTTTGAGTGATTGAATTGCCAGGTCGTTTTCATTTCCATCCATCTCCCCATAAACAATTTCGGCCTGAATGTCTTACCAGTGATTGCGGTGTACCCTGGCAGCATCGTAGCGTGAGCCGGCGCTCTTTACCTCAGCCGGAAAGCCGAGCGCAATCGCCGAAACTGGAATCACATGTTCCGGCAGCCCCAATAACCGGGTCAAACCTTTCATGCGATCGTCTCTGGGGTATACTCCGAGCCAGCATGCTCCTAAGCCCTTGTCCCGGGCAGCCAGCAGGATGTTTTCCGTCGCCGCCGCACAGTCTTGAACCATGTAGCTCGAACCGGGATACTTATCACATGTTCGGTCCGCGCAGACGATAATCGCCACGGGCGCCTGCTTCAGCATTTGAGCATGTGTATGAATTTCAGTGATGCCGTTTAGCAGGTTGCGTTCCGTAATGACAACAAAGTGCCAGGGGCGTTCGTTTCCAGCTGACGGGGCGCACATGCCCGCTTCCAAAAGTTCGGTAATGAGTTCTTCAGGAATTGCCTGGTCCGTGTATTTCCGGATACTGCGCCTGTTTAAGATTGCCTCCACAGCATTGTCTCCCTTCATTTCAAATCATTAAAATACTGCTGATTTTCATTCTCTGTTGGTGCGTGGAAAAGCATGGCTAAGTATTTATTCCCACTAATTAGCATTATACCCTGTTTTAAGCGTCACTGGAACGGTTCTTTTGACAACCTTGACAAACTTCGGCAGCGCCTGCATGCGCCGTCTTTCTTAATGCAAAGCCGGTGTGTTGCAGCCAAGCTAAAAAGCGGGCTTAACTATGCCACCTTATGTTTCCGGGTTGACCAACCCATCAGGTCATAGACAATTCAGTATGCTAAAGCTGCCTCAATAAAATTAAACATGGCAAAAAGAAAAGCCGCAACTGCCCACCATCCGGTTACCGTGCCGGATAAAACCAACCAGAGCGTGTAAAAACCGATAGCAGTCCGGATTATCCTGTCAAAGGCGCCCAAATTTTTCTTATAATCAAGTATCAATTTTTATACCCCCTCGTCTTAGAATCTCTCAAGAGGGGGTATTTATTCGTCTGTACTGTTTTGTTGGAATTAATTTCATGTAAGATTTTAAGTGTTTTTTCAGTTGGCACTCAGTCGGTTTTAATATGCATAATGCATAATCCATAATACAACATCAGCATATTTCTCTAATAAAAATTGACCTTGAAAGGAACTATATTAAGATGAACAGTAAGACTCCATTCTATTAAGCCCCTTAATTGAGTTTGAGCCATACCCCCTTATTAATATAAACTAATATTAACGGAGGGGTATGGATGAAACGTAAAAGATATCCTCAGGATTTCAAAGAGCAGCTTGTTAAAGAAG
>NZ_QFGB01000025.1:0-56582 GCF_004369245.1 Pelotomaculum sp. FP
GGCTTCTTTAACAAGCTGCTCTTTGAAATCCTGAGGATATCTTTTACGTTTCATCCATACCCCTCCGTTAATATTAGTTTATATTAATAAGGGGGTATGGCTCAAACTCAATTAAGGGGCTTAATAGGTGTGATATGGCATCTTTTATTACCTAACTTCTCATTCATTAAATATTTGGTAAAATATTTTTTCGGGGTTATTGGATAGATACTAAAAAAAGGAAATCCTTTTTGCTTGCTTTTTTTATTCATTTGGTTGTGAAAAACTGTACGGTAGGTATACTGATTTGCCACCAGAAATGATTGTTCCATATGCATTAGCAAAAGGGTTACTATCTTTTGATGCTATACTTGATGAAATTTCTGATGACATGAAATCAAAGCTGAGCCCGTCTAAATAATACATTAAGATTTGGATCTGCTTTAAGTATTCTTTGACAAAAACGGATGAGGATAGAGGCTTTTTGCTGGTACAACTGGGCAGATATACTGGCAAAACTTAATGGAGGGTATGTGGGGATTGATTTCAAAATGAATATTATGGATTTTGAAAAATATATAGACGGTAAGATACTTGCTCGCGGCAGTGAATATTACCTGGGTGGTTGTGTAAATTCCGTTGATAAGAAGGATAAAAATAATTACATAGCGGTTGTGGCCGGAACTTATGACTACAAGGTCACTATCGCGTTTAGCGAAGAGGGAGATGTTTTGTTTTCGGACTGTGACTGCCCATATGACATGGGCCCACACTGCAAGCACGAGATCGCCGTGCTTTACACTCTTAGAGAAATGTTCAAGGATGATCATGCCGCTTTAACAGTTGACTCGCCAGGTAAAACCACAGGCCTTACCGGTATAATGACGAAACAGTTTTCGCCGGCTAAAGAATCTCCCGCCGACCGGCTCGCAAGAATTCTATCCGCCCAGTCCGGGGACAAGCTTGTAAAATTTCTGATTTCGCTGGCGCTTGAATACGATGAAATAGGTCGCAGGGAGGAATTGGAATTCGGCGCGGGTGATTTGGAAGAGGAACTCCGGCAATGCAAAGGACTGATTAGGAGTTATATCAGGCAACACTCCGACCGGCACGGTTTCGTTTCATACAACAAAGCCCCCGATGCCGTCCAAGGCGGTTGGATGGTGCTGGAAAGAGCGGAGCAGGCTGCAACCGAAGGTGATTATAAAAGAGCACTGGAACTTTACCTGTGTGTTCTTCACGAAATGCTCCCCCTGCTGGAGTCTGCCGATGATTCCGGCGGAGATGTGGGCAGCGTTATTAATCACTCACTCACGGCCTTAGCGGAAATGGCGGACAGCGGCCTACCGGCGGCAGCATCTGCATATTGTTTTAAAAAGCTCCTCAATGAAGCCGCGAATAAAATCTACGACGGATGGTCCGATTGGCGGTTGAGCCTGCTGGAAACCTGTGCTAACCTTGTTAATGACGGTCGTCAAAGGAAAATATTTGAAAGACAATTAAACTCGACCGTTGAAGAATTGAATGATTCATGGAGTTCACGGTACCTGGCAGAAAGAATCGCCGCGATCCTCCACCGGTTGATTCTCAAGTTTGAAGGAGAGGTTCACGCGGCGGATTTCCTGGAGCAAAACATCAATTTCCCACTCTTCAGAGAAAAGGCCATTGAAGCTGCAATGGCTAACAAGGATTACGATCGTGTTGAAAGGTTGGCCCTGGAAGGCGAACAGCTTGACCGGGGCATGCATGGTCTCATCAACCAGTGGAAAAAAGCCAGATATGAAGCGTACAGGCTGTCCGGACAGCTGGATAAACGGCGCAATCTTGCCGTGGAGTTCATCCTCGACGGCAGCTTTGATTACTATAAGGAATTAAAGGAGTCATATCCGGACAAGGAATGGGCCTCGGTATACCCCGGCTTAATCAAAGCCCTTGAAGAACAAAAGGGCTATCACGATAATTATCCTTCCATCTTGATTGAGGAAGGGGAACAAAAGAAGCTTCTCGAATATGTCAAGGCCAGACCAGCCTATATCACCAGATACTATCAGCACCTGCTTCCCGTTTTCCGCAACGAGGTTGATTATCTTTTTATACAGCATATCCTCGATGAAGCGCAAAGGGCGGGAAACCGTAAAGCGTACCGGGAGATTTGCTCCCTCATCAGGCAATTTTTAAAGATAGGTTCTTCAGAGAAGGCCCGGCAGGTCGTCTCGCAGCTTCTGGCAATATATCCGAGGAAGCCTGCTTTTAAGGAAGAACTCCTTAAAGTAAAATTTTAGAATTAATAATTTGGAAAACCTGGCGTAGAAAAGACGCTTTTATATCAGTGAAAATCAGAGATTCCGAAGAAGATGAATTATATGTTCTTCAATTGATAGTCGAGAATTGTCTAGGGAATTGGCTAGGTATAGCAGGTATACGGATAGATTAGAATATTTGCAAACATTGATAAGGATGATATAGAGGTTATGTTAGATGCGTTTAAGAAATATTTGGAGATGACTTGTGTGTTCCCTTTAGATGCTCAAATATCAGAATATCAGGAAAATGGCCCACTTAATGAAGGGGATAAAATCAGTGTAAAAGGTATATCCGGAGTAGATGACTTATTTGGGTTAATTGTTGAAATAAGACATGGCTGCAAAAAATATCACTTTCCACTTTTGGATATAGAGGTAATTGATAAAGGTTCGGTAAACTATCAGCCTGTTGAAAACTATAAAGTGTGGTTTGCTAATAACTATTTATAATTTATTTTTATTTTTTTGAAGTCTATCCGAAATTTTTTAGTGTATGCATTTTGAGTTGCAATTGGCTGTATTTGTCTAGACAGTAAATAGTGTAGAATGTTAAAAGCTGGAAAGGTGGTGGGGCTTTGAAGCCGAAAACTCAAAACTGGATTGACCTTGCCCAGGAAGACCTTGAAGTAGCCGGTCACCTCTTTGATAAAAAGAAGTACCTGCATTGCCTTTTCTTCTGCCAGCAATCCATTGAAAAAATTATCAAGGCCGTATATTATGAGAAATACAAAAAAACACCGCCCAGGAAGCATGATTTGGAAGCCCTGGCCGATGCGGCGGGTATTTTAGCTCAATTAAATGATGGTCAGGCAAGCCTTTTAGACACCCTTTCTCTTTATTACATAGAATCAAGATATGCCGAGGATAGAGAGAGCTTGGCCAACAATTGTACCCAGGCAGTAACAAAGAGTATACTTGATCAAACAGAGGAGATTTTCGAATGGCTAAAAAAAACTATGAAATAAGCATAAGGAAATATTTGGAAAAGCTGAAGTCAAAAAATATCCGAGTTAAGAAAGCTATTCTTTTTGGGTCACTGGTGATTGGCAACTACAACGAAGACAGCGATATCGACCTAGCCATCGTTTCTCCAGACCTCGGGCGGGACAGGTTTAAAGAATCCCTGCTGCTGAAAAAAATTACCCGGGGGATTGATCTGGATATATCTCCGCGTCCGTACTCGGTCGAGCAGTACCAAAAAGCCACGCAGGGAGACTTTTTGTTTGATGAAATAATTCAAAAGGGTAAAACAGTTTATAGCGAAGACTAAATATATAAATAAACTTCATTATTGCTGGTTCTCAGACCTAAATGTTGGATATATATTAGTTATGAATCATAGGAGGTACATTTCGGCTCTGAGTTAATTCGGGTAAATGCAACTTTTAGCTTATATTTTTCAGCCACATGAATATGTAGCATGGCAATACCGCAGTCCAGGCGTTTAGATATGTTATAGGTGTCCCTGCCGTCCACAAAAACAGTTATGGCCCCCGGTTCAACCTTAAAACGGCAGGGCTGGCGATTGACCGCCGAAGGTGACAGTCTGGCGGCTTCAAGGGATTCGGTAACCCAACCCGGCCATGATTCTTTTGAATCCCCCAAGACCAGTTCACCCAACGGTTTACGCTTATGATTACGGCCAAAGCCGGCCATCATTTTTTCTTCAAAGGATAGTTCCTTGACGGGATAGCCGATAGGAGTTATGGCTATCACTTTTTCACCCGCTTTTAAATCCACAAGTGACCCGGCCACATTCTCATCAACACCTGCCACCCAGCAAGCTTAAAAGTGAAAAGTATAAGTCAATAGCAGTTGTTTTTTCAGTTACTTTTTGTGTTTGAATTCTTTTCTCCATGCGCTTATCAGTTCACGCTCGATAGGAACGCCATCTTCCAGCTCAAAATAATTTACTCCGTCATTCCTGAATTTGCGGCGTACCTTGCCTATTTGCCACAAATAAAGCAAATGCGCCTGAGCTTCACCAGTTGCAAACCATTTCTGGGAAGGCGGAAATGCGTGCCAGTCTTTTGCCTGGATATCCCATGTCATTTTTATAGCAGCCTCCCAAGCATCGAGTGGTCCCGATTCCAGAACCATCAGCGCTTCCTGGCAACGCGCGGCATGATGTTCCTTGAGTTCCCTGATTCTACCGTAAACATCCTTGAGCATGCTCCGGTGTCCGACAAATATATGTTTGATATCGAGCTTCTCTACTTTATCCAGACTCTCCAGATAGTCTGTCAGAGGATATTCAAGATAAAGTTCTATACAGAGGTTTGGTGTGATATCACCGAGGATCATGTCTCCCGCAAACAATATTTTTTCATTTTCTTCATATAGGCACATATGGCCGGGCGAGTGACCGGGTGTATAAACGCACGTGAAAGTATACCGACCGACCATGATCTTATCGCCGTCTTCGACATAGGTAAAATCTACATTATTATTTGGCCTGTATAGCCAGCCGGGATGAGTCTCCACTGCGAGTTCCGGTGACATCCTGAGTCCGGTTTTTACAAATTCATCTACGAGATAATCCCAATATGCAGGATCTGCCAAGCGGTTTATTATAGCTGCGTCTAACTTATGACAATACGCGGTATTGTTCTCAGTTTTGATTTTGAAGAGGAGGCCGCTGTGATCAGCATGCAAATGAGTGATAAAAATGTCTGTTTTATTAAAGTCCACTCCCAGCGAAGCCAGCTCCGACATGAGTGCTTCCTCACATTCTGAACGGTTGAATCCGGTATCGATCAGCAGATTACGTTCTTTGCCCTTTATCAAGTATGCGTTCAATAATTTCAGCGGATTTTTCGGGAGAGGGACTTCAAGCCTGTAAATATCTTTCATCAATTCTGTTGCCATTATGTTACCTCCTTGTGGCCATTACTGTAGCACCGTCCATTCAGCCGCCAAGATGTTCTTCAGCTTCTGGTGCCATAATTATTTTATCGGAGAGCATATGATTGCTGATAAATTTTGACTGTTAGAATTCTACCACAATATTATAATATAGTTAATAGTAAGTTGATGTATAGTATCATCATTAGCTGTGGTGCTGGCTAATCGAAACGTGAGTTATTCTTTTAAACATACATGAAACCCGCAATTTATGTATTCAATGATATTATAAGTGGGATAAAATAATAAAACGGAGGAAGTTAAATAATGATAAATATTGAAAAAACCATGAAAAACCTGAATAGCCGGGGCTTTGATGCCAGTCAATTTACCACAGGGAAGGAAGCAGTTGACTACGTTGCGTCACAACTCAAGGGCGAGACCATTGGCTTTGGAGGCAGCAAGACCGTCGAGACTCTGGGACTGTTCGAACGTCTTGGTGAAAACAATAGTGTTTATTGGCACTGGAAGCAGGAGATGGATGAAGCACGTAAAAACTCCGCGGCCGCAGAAGTTTATATAACAAGTGCAAATGCAATTGCAGAAACCGGAGAAATAATCAACATCGACGGTATGGGCAACAGAGTCGCCAATACGCTGTATGGCAAGAAAAAAGTTTACATTCTTATTGGCACTAATAAGCTCTCGGAGGACTTTGACAGGGCGCTATGGCGTGCAAGGAACGTCGCTGCGCCGCTAAACGCTAGACGTTTTAAGAAGAACACGCCCTGTTCCAAAGGAGAACTGAAGTGCTATGACTGCAAAAGCCCTGACCGTATCTGCAGAGGTCTGGTTGTCCTTTGGAACAAGATGCTTGGCATGGAAAAGGTCGAGGTTGTTATCATAGATGAGGAACTGGGGTTTTGATCAGTTTTGAGCTTTATATATCTGTCAACAGGACTTAAATTCCTCTGGGAATATTGTGAATGAAGGCATAAACTTGCCGCGGTTCGCGCTGGTATCGGCTGGCAAGGTGAAAATTCTCTACTAATTACAAAAGATTACTTTGGCCGGCACAAACTATTGAATATAATACTTACTATAGCCATTGTATCATTACCAGCAGATCCTTGCGATACCGATGAAAAGGCCCGTAAGAAATCGCAACTTGGGCAGTAATATCTCTGAATGACACTGTTTTCTACTGGACGGCGGATATAAGGCTGGAGTATGGTCCTGCAATAAGCCAGGGCCATTTCGCACTCATATGTCGACCGCTTCGGCTTTAAAGAGATTGCATTCCAGCCGCCCGGGCAGCAAAGGAATATTTAGCGAACCAGGGCAGTCAGGAGGCTGCCCTGGCATGCTAAACAAGCCAATCCCTTAAGCTTTTCTACAAATAACACCTATCTCTAGTGAAGCCGCACTGTATTTTTCACCGTATAGATTGGCTAAAACCGCTTCTACCCGAAAACCATTTTCTTCGAGTTCCAAACTTATGGACTCCGGCGAATAGAAAGACTGATAGATATGATATGCCTTTACACCGGAATCGAATACAACTACAAAGTCGCATATTGTGGGAATATCCGGGTAAATAATTGTTTTTTCCAGAATAAAGTGTTTATGCGGTCTCCAGAATCCTGAAGCGGACGCATACCATTTTGAAATAGGATTATTTATCCTATTCTGAAAAGCAGCCATACTGGAAACATCAAAAGCAAAATAGCCACCCGGCTTAAGCGCATTGCGGATGTTGCCAAGTAATTTTTTTCTGTTTTCCGGGCTAAGAACGCCGTAGTCCTGTGAAATCATCAAAGCTGCAGCAAATTGGTTGGCCCCAAACGGATTCAGGTAACTTGCAAGAATATAATTTACAAGTTTGTTGTGATTATGATTTCTGGCATAACAGATTGAGTTTTCCGACCTATCTATTCCAGTCAGGTGAAAGCCCTTTTGAACAAGCTGCGAACAGTAAAGCCCAGGGCCGCAGCCAAGGTCTACAAGCGAGTCTCCGTTTTTAAGACCCATTGTCCGAGCTAAATATTCACAGATTGCTTGAATTTTTTCCGGCTTATAGCTTGCGGCATCGGTATCTGGTGAAAGGTGTGCCTCAAGCATCATTTTGGAAATATGCGGATCATTCCAAAGCTCTGCACCTGGCTCATACGGGGCCGGGCACCGGTCGGCGTTTATTAAATCATCTAAAGTAAGCATCATATTTTCCTTTCCCTATATTTATTTGATAGCAGACTGAAAAAGGGAATACCGCTTTATAACGGTATCCCCCGAAACCCAAAAGGGATACCAATCGAAAGATGAACAGACACAGCAAAAAACACCCTAGAAAAAGGCATTTTAAGTCTGTATCTGTTCAATCTCTCTTTTCCGGTTGGCGCAGATTGCTGCCCCGACCGGACGGTATCCCTCCAATAATCAAATTCAGTCTGCTACCCCTTGGATCATAGCTTGCAAAGCTTTTAATGTCAATAACTAAGAGGATTTTTAGCGCTTACTCATCGCGGAAGATTACCTACCGTCGACATCAATAAATCATAAACATTAATAGAGCCATCCACTGTTATGCTGGTATCTTCCCGTTCTGAGTAAAAGGCATTATCGAAATTTAATAATTCTTTTAACGTAAGATTCTTATCTCTTAGAGTTCGCATCTATTAAGCCCCTTAGCGGGATACTGCCGAGGCATCTTACCGCTTGCAGCTACTGCATTAAAGTGTCCCGATCAAACACTGCAGTTGTCTCATATTTTTCCAAGTGAAGTTTTTCCCATTTGTACGAACGGAAAAATCTCTCTATTCGCTGGTTATCCATGGTCTTCCTTTTCCGTCCATAGATATCGTGAAATGTTACTAAATTAAAATAACTTAAAAAGATTGTAATGGAATCGGCTTTTTCCCGTATTTACATATGAAGAATAAAACATTGCGCAATGTTACGAAAGGAGGAAGCCATGGAGTCTGCCATTTTGGTTGCAAAAAATGCAACTAAAGAACAGCAAAGCAGAATTAATATTGATGCCAGTGTATTCAAAGAAATATATGAAACGTATTATCAACGTGTGTATAACTACATCAGCTATAGAATAAATAACCATCACGATACGGGGGATCTTGTAAGTCAGGTTTTTGAGCGGGTTATCCAAAAGTATAACACCTATGACCCTAAGAGGTCGGTATTTGAAGCTTGGCTTATTGGAATCGCCCGTAACGCCGTAAATGATTATTTACGTACGAAAAAAAATTTCAATATATCGCTAGACTATGTTATTGGTTTAATTTCAGGGAGCAATCAGCCGGAAGAAGTCATAGTAATCAATGAAAACAATGCATCCCTAGTAAAAGCATTGGCAAAACTCAGCGAAAAGGAGAGGCATGTAATAGCTTTGAAGTTTGCTGCTGAGTTGAAAAATACAGATATTGCGGAAGTCATGGGTATATCTGATTCCAATGTAGGCGTAATTCTTTTTAGAAGCTTGAAGAAACTACGCAAGGAATTAGAAAAGGAGGCACAGTAAGCAATGGGTGAAACAAGCAATGACAGGCAGGTAGAAGAATTATTAAAAACAGATTTTAGTTCAGAAAGCAGTGCTAAAGAAAGAATACTAAACAAATTACTATTAACGATTGAGAATCAAAAATATATTGATAAACAGGAGAATTATGCCATGAAAAAATCATTTATAAAACCGGTTTTTATAGCTGCAGTAACTGTTTTCGTTATGGGTTTTGCAATGACTTCTTACGGACAAGGATACTATAGGGTCATTAAAGAAGTTTTTGTTGGAAAACATGCTAAATATATTATAACAGAGCGAACAAGTGCGCCGGATTTAACAATACCTGATGAACTTAAAGGTAAATTATATGACCAGGACGGGAATGTAATTCAACAATTACCTGAAAATGGAGATATTTATAATCAAAACGGCGAGTTATTGATGCTCTCTGTTTTGACTTCTAAAGATGCAAACGGGGGTCTTATCACAAAATTTGAAGCACTAAGCAAGGAAGAATATAACAAGCGGGAAAGCAGTAAAATGACCACAATGACCAGCCTAGATGAAGCAAAGCACTACCTAACATTTGACTTTTCATTGCCCAGCTATATGCCGGAGGGCTATAAATTTGATAGAATACAACTGTTCAATGATGAAAACGGAAAGCCTGTTGAAGATTGCGAATATGTTTCTGTTTATTTTAGCAACGGTGACCACGCCAAGGATATCTATTTGCAGCTAAGATTGATGAACGAAGAAACTGCCTATGAAGCAGGTATCGGTAATATTGAAAAAATTGAGATTAATGGTAATCAAGGAGTTATCGGTGAGGGCAATATCGATATAGAAATTGATGGCGTTATGTACATGCTTAGGGCCGTTGCTTCTGGAATTGATAATGAACAATTGATTAAAATGGCAGAGTCTATTCATAGATAGTGATAAACTGCTAAAAAGAAATTTTAATTACTCGAGGACATAGTGTTGTCTTCGAGTTTTTTTATGGAGGTGTTTTTAAATGGTTGAAAAACTTGAATTTAATTCCGGAAATTGGTTTGAGAAAGCTCAAAAGGAAAAGATTATCGAAAAGATTGCAACTGAAGTTCCCGCGAACACCCGGAGTTGTTTGGGGAGGATCGCAATATCAACTCACGTCGCTCGGAGATACTCCTGTGGTCGGTCCTTCGGACGGTGGGTTCGATTCCCCCCGCCTCCACCAAAAGAGTTTTATCGAAAGAAGTCGATTGCGATTTGGGCAGTTGGCTTCTTTGTAGTTTCTGATAGATATCATCATTTATCATATGCTCTATATCATCTTTAAAAGTTTTTAAATACATCTATTGACAACTTGATTTTTTAGGCTATAGTTAAATCATAAGTAGTAAGTGATAAGTAATAACTAATCTATAAGGAGATAATACCATGAAAGATCTGTCAATTTCTCAGGAATATGTATTATGTTCTCTAAACAAAAAAGGGAAATTCCCTGCACTTAGTACAGAAATTCCCGTTTGTGTTTTGGCAGGCGGGTTAACCAAACTGCTAGCAAGCAATTGTATTCAAATAGACGAAAAGAATAAGGTTTGCGTGATAGGCAATTTAAGCGAGAAACAATTCCATTTGAAATCTCTTTTTGACTGGCTCAATACATCCAAACCAATGAAAATCGAAAAAATTACTCAGGAATATAGCCTGACCTTTACCGATAAGAGACTGAATGCATTGGTAACGGATATTGGAAATTCTTTGGCTGACAGAGGTTGTGTGACCTCTCGAAAAGGCGGCATCTTCGGCAATAAATTTTATTTTATCCCCAATCCGGACGAAGTTGATAAAGTGATACAAAAGATAAGAGCGGAGTTGCTTGAAAACGGAACCATATCCGATGAAACAGTGGCACTGGTTAGTCTGCTGGAAAAAAGCCATCAGATAAAAAAATATTTTTCTAAATATGAATCTGAACAATTAAAGGCCCGTTTACAAGAAATCAAAGAAGCTCCTTCCAATCAGTTGGTAAAGCAAATGGTGGATTATGTTGATATGATTATCGCTGTTACTGCCGTTGCCGCAATATCGACAGCGCATTGAGGGAGTTTTGTATCGTGTCAAGGCAGAGAAGCATAGAAGTGATAGAGAACTCACCATACGTTACGATTGGAGAACTGGTAAGATTAACAGGCGTGAGATACAGCACGCTCAAATTTTATACCGAAGAAGGCATGTTGGTTTTTGAACAAGCGGAAGAAAATTTAACGAGAAGATATAAACGTGTCGATACGATCCAGCGTATTTCCTACATTAAAAGTTTGAGAGCGGAAGGCAAAACCATTCCGCAAATTAAAGATATTCTCAACTAAACAAAATAAAGTATAATACGTCAAAACAGGTCTACGGGCTTTTTGAAAGCAATTTCAGAAAGCCCGTTTTCCATAGATGCATCTAAATCGGAGTTCTTATAAAGTTCAGGATGTAACAAATTTCTTTACAGAACATATGTTCTGTAATATGATAAAGACTGTAAGGAGTTGAGGGGTTGGATGTTTTTCATAAGCTGAAAATATTGACCGGTGCGGCAAAATATGATGTGGCCTGTACTTCCAGCGGAGTGGATAGAAAGGCGGCTGCCGGGGGTATTGGCAGCGCAGTGGCCTGCGGCGTATGTCACAGCTTTGCGGCGGATGGACGATGTGTTTCGCTGTTAAAGGTGCTGATGACCAATGTTTGCGTCTATGATTGCCAATACTGCGTCAACCGCCGTTCTAACGATCCGCCGCGGACAACCTTTACACCTCGTGAGTTGGCGGAACTGACCTTCAATTTTTACCGCCGCAATTACATTGAAGGTCTTTTTCTGAGTTCAGGTGTGCTTAAGAATCCCGACTATACCTGTGAGCAAATGCTGGAGGCTCTGCGCATACTGCGGGAGGAGTACCGTTTTGCCGGGTATATTCACGCCAAAATTATTCCGGGTGCCGACAGCCGACTGATTGACCGAATCGGCGCGCTGGCGGATCGGATAAGCGTGAATATTGAGCTTCCCTCTCAAAACGGTTTGCGGCTGCTGGCCCCGGACAAATCAAAGCACGCTATTTTGGGGCCGATGGGATACATTCATAACCACATAAAAGAGAGTTCCTCAGACAGGAAAAGATATCGGCACGGACCAAAGTTCGCCCCTGCTGGCCAGAGCACCCAGATGATTATAGGAGCCACGCCGGACACGGATTTTCAGATTTTAAATTTAACCGAAAGCCTATATGAAACATACAAGCTAAACCGGGTTTTCTTTTCTGCTTATATGCCGGTAGCTGAAAACGCCATTTTACCGGCCATAGGCACAAAACCGCAGCTTCTGCGGGAGCACCGCCTTTACCAGGCGGACTGGCTCCTGCGGTTTTACGGTTTTACCGCCCGGGAACTTTTGGACGAGCGGCACCAAAGCTTTAATCCCTATTTGGATCCCAAATGCAACTGGGCCCTTAACCATATGGAGTTTTTTCCAATGGACGTAAACCGTGCGTCCTATAACGACCTGCTGCGGGTGCCGGGCATCGGCGTAACAAGTGTTAAGCGGATTATAACTGCCCGCCGCACCGCTGCTCTCAATTTCGACGCGCTCAGAAAGCTGGGGGTCGTACTTAAACGCGCCCAGTATTTCATCACCTGCGGCGGTAAAATCGCGGACGGCCTGAAAATCACTTGGGATGCGGTGCTGAGGGCTTTGATGTCTGAAAAAGCCTGGGGCATGTATAACGAGAATTCCCCCCCGCATCCGGCAGCGGAGCAGCTTTCTCTTTTTGATGAGTCGTTATCCTGTCAGGAGGATGTTCAGAAATGCTTGACCGGTCAAATATGATTTATCTTTACGACGGCAGCTTCAATGGGTTGCTGTGCTGTGTCTTTGAGAGTTATGACAAGAGAGAAATGCCGGCGGAGATTTTAACACCGGACATACCGCAAGCCATACTCTTTCCGGTTAAAGAAATTATGACCGATCCGCAGAAAGCAAACCGGGTGCTGGCCTCTATTCCGAAAAAAATGGGGCATGCGGCCCTGGATTTCCTGCGGCATGCCTTTTTAACCTGTCTTCCTCAAAAGGAACTGCATATCCTGCGGTTTATGCGCATGGGCTACTGTCACGGCCCCTCCGTGATGGCTATGCTGGCCAATGACGCAATGCATATACTCTTTAAAGCCGTAAAGCATTTGAAAAACGAAAGCCACCTGCTGAAAGGGTTCCTGCGCTTTTCTGTTTTTCACAACGTCCTCGTAGGCGAAATAGAGCCTAAAAACTATGTACTTCCTTTGCTGAGGCAGCATTTCTGCCAACGCTATCCGGAGGAACGCTTTTTTATTTTTGACAAAACCCATGGTATGGCGCTGGCGTACCACCCTTACCAGTCCGCAATCATTGCTGTTGAAGATCTGGTACTGCCCGAACCTGATAAAAAGGAACAATCTTTCCGCGAGCTGTGGCGGCTCTTCTACGAGACCATTGAGGTGAAGGGGCGGCATAACCCCCAGTGCGAGTCATATGCCAAAGCGCTACTGGAAATACATAACTGAGTTTAACCGCCCGCAGGAACCCCTGCCGGTGTCAGCATATCCCGGCGGTAAAAAACTTCTTGACGGCGGCTCCGACTCTATTAAAATGCACCCCCCACTATATTGACATTTAAGCTCCAGGTATAGCATCAAAAGATAGTAACCCTTTTGCTAAGGTGCTGGAAAGAGCGGAGCAGACTGCAACCGAAGGTGATTATAAAAGATCGCTGGAACTTTACCTGTGTATTCTTCACGAAATGCTCGCCCTGCTGGAGTCCGCCGATGATTCCGATGGAGATATCGGGGGAGTTATTGAAAGCTCCTCAATAAAGCTGCAAGCAAAATCTACGACGGATGGTCCGATTGGCGGTTGAGCCTGCTGGAAACCTGTGCTAACCTTGTTATTGACGGTCATTTTTGTAGAATGCAAAAATACTTCGCGAGCAAAAAATTTTCTTGATCCATAATAAGCCGTAATCGCCTAATATAATTATGGTATTGCCAAGTTAAGCTAAACCAAAACACTTTCTAATTAAACTTTATGCTAGACATTATACCAGAGATTTTTCAATCAATTTATATCAGCAGCCAAACCGCCATTTTGCTGGTGGTTTTTTTATGTTCCAAAGTAAAATCGAAAGGATGAACCTTATGGCAGGAAAAGCCGAGAGCTCAATAGCACCACAGGATGATGTCCGCATCCAGGAATTTCTCGACATGATCGCGCCATCCGTCATCAAATTCAACACCACTTCATCTGCGGCAATACCTATCGTTGCGTTTGGGCATTGAGGGAGTAGCACACAGCCACCGATGAACAGGCCATCTGTGCTGCTTTATAGAAGTTTAAACTATAGTTTAGATTTATGTTGTATAAAATTTTAGCAAGAGAAATGAACTTCGTTCTACTACTTACGGCCAATATAAGTTTCTAATACTAAAGAAATCCCATTGTTACAGGATTTCTTCGGTAGAAACTTATGGTCAATATAAGCTTCAAAGTACTGTTTAAAGAATGAGTAAAAAATCAATGAACGAAAATGTTTTTAAACAAAGAAAAGGAATTTTATTGAAATTAGTCGAATTAAACATAAGAGATTTTTATTAATAATTATCCTTAACTCAGCAAAAGTAACTGTTGATGTACTTAGGCAACACGTTAAATAAGAACGGTAGGCATCACTTGAAATTCTGGAACCAGAATCAATAAAGGGGTGATGCCAGAAAATACAAGGGAAGGAAGACTTAATGGTGCTAAACAAAAAGAGGATTTTAGGTTTTATCTTGTCTCTGTGTTGTTTTTTAATTTTTTTGTTTGTCAATC
Organism: Pelotomaculum sp. FP; assembly: GCF_004369245.1. Classification (NCBI taxonomy): domain Bacteria; kingdom Bacillati; phylum Bacillota; class Clostridia; order Eubacteriales; family Desulfotomaculaceae; genus Pelotomaculum; species Pelotomaculum sp. FP. Next base: position 14,513 of record NZ_QFGB01000025.1, read on the forward strand.
AGAATATAAAGGCTGAAGCCGCGCCTGCGGGGAGCGGGACTAGTACGGACCCGTACATAATCGATGATTCTTCGGATTTGGTGTGGCTGTCGAGTAACATTTCCACTACACAAGGTAGCTATTGTAAACAGACCGCCGATATAGACATGTCGGGAGTCAGCATGGATCCAATAGGCACCGAGACCACCAACTTTATAGGAACCTATGATGGATGTGGAAGGAAGATATCAAACATTACAATAAGCACCAGCACCTCTGCTCAAAGAACAACCGGCCTTTTTGGAAGTGTCGGAAACGGAGGAGTTATAAAAAATATTGACTTAGTAGATGCTTCGATTACTTGTAACAGTTCGACTACAAACTCTGTGGGCGGCATTGTCGGGTGGCTCAGCGGTACGGTACAAGGCTGCAGTGTGACCGGGACCACCAGCGTAACAAACAGTTATTATGGTGGTGTGGGAGGTATTGTCGGCGACAGTTCTGGTACGGTGCAAAACTGTTATAGCACAGGGAACGTTATCGGTAATAATTCTAACGCGACGGCTGGCGGTATTGCCGGATATACTTCTGGAGGTACGATAAGTAAATGCTATTTCGCCGGATCGCTTAGCGGTACAGCGACGATGAAAGGCGGAATCGTAGCAAATAAATGGTCGGGAACCGTGAATAATAATTTCTTTCTGAGTACTTCAGCAGCTTATGGCCTTGCGTCAGTAGCAGGTTCCAGCGGTTCGAATGAGGGAGCTGCCCCGACCACAGACGCAAACCTCAAACTACAGTCAACTTTTAAGGAGCCAGCTTCTGAGGAGTGGGATTTCACTTCGGCATGGTATATCAATGAAGGCAATGCTTATCCGGTTCTGCGGGCTCCGGCACCGTATGCCAGTGATATTACAATAAACTCCACCACTTCGGTAACGGCAACTTCACTGGTAGAAGGAGATAACGTTTATGTTTATGACGCTTCATCAGGGGGAACTTTGCTTGGTTCTGCTACGGTAACAAGTGGAAATACTTCAGCCGCCATAACCATTCCCGAGTTGACCGCATCCAGCGGCAGCCTGTACGTATCGATTAAATCGGCTTTTAGACCTGAGGGAGACAGGGCAACAAAAAACTATGCTACACCGGGAACACCAACGAATGTAACGGCATCCCCGGATAATGGACAGGTAACATTGAATTGGACCGGTGATGATATTGCCACCGGATATAAAATATTCGTAGGAACGGCATCCGGGTCATATTCCTCAACCCCTGATGCCACCGTGGCTGCGGTTACGAGTACAACCATAACCGGGCTAACCAATGGAACTACCTACTATTTTGTGGTGAGAGCTTTCAGCAGTGTTGGCGAAAGCAGTAATTCGACTGAAATATCCGCAATTCCGCGCTACCAGATTACCGACCTGGCTGCAACTGCAGGCAATGCGCAGGTGGATTTAACCTGGACGGCGGTGACCGGAGCTGCCAGCGTAGTTTTGTATCAATCGACAGATGGGGTAAACTTCACTGCTACCCCGGTTTCATTAACGAGTGCCTCAACCAGCGCTACTGTAACCGGGCTAACCAATTTGCAAAAATATTACTTCAAGTTAGTTGCCATAGTGGGCGGGACAGAGGCGGACTGCAATGAAGTGAACGCAACTCCATATGATCCTGCTACGGTTGCCAGCTACACGGCTACCAAGTGCGCGGATAGTTATGGCGATTCGGCTACGGCTTATGTGGGCTGTTATGGTGGTTCGCAGGAAAATGCCGCAGTACAGTTTGACATAACGGGCTATAATACTACAAAGACCATTGAGAGCGCTATTGTTAAACTATATTTCGATGCCTCGCAATCTACGGGCACTGGCAGTTTTGATTTTTATGGCTCAAGTGACGACGATTGGGGAACATCACTGACAGACATGCCTGCAAGCTGGGAGATTACAGCCCTTTATACTGACCAGACGGGGTTCTCTTCTACGGGATGGTATAGTTTTGATGTAACCGATTATGTAAAAGCGAATATTTCGGCTTCAGATACAACGTTTAGTTTTGTGCTGGTAGGATCGAATACCGGTGGATCTGACGATTATGGCTTTACTCGATGTAATGGCAGCAGTAATCAACCATATATTAGCGTGGTTTTCGGTGCCACTCCGGCCGCTTCGGTCAGCGCCTCTGCCGCGGCAGGCAGTCCCTCGGCGGGTGCCGACAACACGGTGACGCTGACGGTGAAGGACTCCTGGGGGAACATCGACACGACTTTCGCCGGAGACAGGATGGTAACCGTAACCGGTTATGAAGCAGCGCCCGATGGTACGTACGGAAGTTTTGGCGGAACGCTTCTGGAAGCGGATGGCTCGACCGACGTGTCCGTAAGCTATACCGATGGAGTTGGAACCTCCAGCCTGGCGCTCAACAAAGCGGATGAGCAGACCATAGGGTTTAGCGTAAGCGAGGTAACCGCACCCAACGCCAGTGTAACTATAACCCCGGTGCCGGCAACCGCTGCCAGTATGGAATTAACGCAGGATATCACGGCTCCTGCCAGCAACGGAGGGCAGTTCGCCCAGCAGCCCAAGGTGACATTGAAAGACACCTACGGCAACACATGTACAAACGACAGCACGACGGAGGTAACGGTATCCAAGAAAGACGCCGGCAGTTGGACACTGACAGGCACAGTGACGGTAACAGCAAGCAGCGGAACAGTAACCTTCACAGATCTTGGAGCCACCAATGAGGCGCAGGTTGACAACGCCCAAATGGCCTTCAACGCAACGGGGTTAACCGAAGCGACAAGTACAACGGTGACCCTGCCGGCGCCGGTCGGGGCACAAACCGCAACCGCCGCCGCGGCGACTGCAGGACCGGTTGCCGGAGCAGACAATGAAATCACCCTGACCGTGAAAAATGCACTCGGGAATACCGACACAGGCTTCAACGGAGCGGCGGATGTGACAATATCAGGATATACAGCAGCGCTGGACGGCAGCTGCGGCAGCTTTAACGGCACAGTACTGACAGCGTCGCCCAACACAATCAGTGTAACCTTCGCAGGCGGCGTCGCGACACCCAACCTGGTATTAAACAACGCCTCTGCGCAGACCATCGGGTTCAGTATAGCCGGTGTCGCCACTCCAGCGACAAACACCGTGTCAATCACACCCGTACCGGCGGCAGCGGCATCCATGGTATTAACCCGGGACATTCAAGCGCCCACCACAAACGGAGGGCAGTTCGCCCAGCAGCCGGAGATAACCCTAAAAGACACCTACGGCAACCCATGTACAAACGACAGCGCGACGGAGGTAACAGCGTCCAAGAAAGACGCCGGCAGTTGGACACTGACAGGCACAGTGACGGTAACAGCAAGCAGTGGAACAGTAACCTTCACAGATCTTGGAGCCACCAATGAGGCACAGGTTGACAACGCCCAAATGGCCTTCAACGCAACGGGCTTGACCGAAGCGACAAGTACAACGGTAACCCTGCCAGCGCCGGTCGGGGCCCAAACCGCGACCGCCTCCGCGGAAACATTAACACCTACAGCCGGAGCAAACAACGAAGTCACCCTGACCGTGAAAAATGTACTCGGGAATACCGACACCACCTTCAATGGGGCAGCAGATGTAACAGTATCAGGATATACAGCGGCGCCGGACAGCAGCTGCGGCAGCTTTAACGGCACCACCCTGACAGCGTCGCCCAACACGATCAGCGTAACCTTCACAGGCGGCGTCGCGATGTCCAACCTGGTATTGAACAACGCCTCCGCGCAGACCATCGGGTTCAGCATAGCCGGTGTCGCCACCCCGGCGACAAATACCGTGTCAATCACACCCGTGCCGGCGACAGCGGCGTCCATGGTATTAACCCAGGACATCACAGCCCCTGCGACAAACGGAGGGCAGTTTGCCCAGCAGCCGAGTGTGACCCTGAAAGACACCTACGGCAACCCATGTACAAACGACAGCGTGACGGAGGTAACAGCGTTCAAGAAAGACGCCGGCAGTTGGACACTGACAGGCACAGTGACGGTAACAGCAAGCAGTGGGACAGTAACCTTCACAGATCTTGGAGCCACCAATGAGGCACAGGTTGACAACGCCCAAATGGCCTTCAACGCAACGGGCTTGACCGAAGTGACAAGTACAACGGTAACCCTGCCCGCACCTGCGTCCGCCCAGACCGCAACCGCCGCTGCGGTGACCGCGGGACCAGTTGCCGGAGCAAACGATGCCATTACCCTGACCGTGAAAGATTCACTCGGGAATACCGACACAACCTTCAACGGCGCGGCAGATGTGACAGTATCAGGATATACGGCAGCGCCTGACGGCAGCTGCGGCAGCTTTAACGGCACCACCCTGACAGCGTCGCCCAACACAATCAGCGTAACCTTCACAGGCGGCGTAGCGACACCCAACCTGGTATTGAACAACGCCTCCGCACAGACCATCGGGTTCAGCATAGCCGGTGTAACCACCCCGGCGACAAACACCGTGTCAATCACACCCGTGCCGGCGGCAGCGGCGTCCATGGCATTAACCCAGGACATCACCGCGGCAGCTGCCAACGGGGGGCAGTTCGCCCAGCAACCCGAGGTGACCCTGAAAGACACCTACGGGAACACATGCACAAACGACAGCGTGACGGAGGTAACAGCGTCCAAGAAAGACGCAGGCAGTTGGACACTGACAGGCACAGTGAAGGTAACAGCAAGCAGTGGAACAGTAACCTTCACCGATCTGGGCACCACCAACGCGGCGGCAGTCACCGGAGCGCAGCTGGCCTTCGATGCCGGGGCGCTTAGCCAGATAACCAGCTCAGCAGTCAACCTGCCCGCGCCAGCGCTGGCGTCCGACCTGGCTATAACCACTACCAGCCTGCCGTCAGGCACAGCAGGAACATCGTACAGCGCGACATTAACAGCCAGCGGCGGGACCGCGCCTTACACCTGGAGCGCGGCCGGTTTGCCGTTAGGTCTAAATCTGGATACAGTTTCAGGGCAGGTTTACGGCACACCTGCTTCCGCCGGGACTTCCATCGTGTCCGCCGCGGTATACGACAGCGCTGCCGACAGCGACAGCGCTAGTTTCAGCCTGACTGTAAACCCGGCGTCACCTGGCTTAACCATCACCACTACCAGCCTGCCGGGCGGCAGGGTGGGAACATCGTACAGCGCGACATTAACAGCCAGCGGCGGGACCGCGCCTTACACCTGGAGCGCGGCCGGTTTGCCGTTAGGTCTAAATCTGGATACAGTTTCAGGACAGGTTTACGGCACGCCGACTTCCGCGGGTACTTCCACCGTGTCCACCATGGTATACGACAGCGCTGGCGCCAGCGCCAGCGCAAGTTTCAGCCTGACGATATCACACGCGTCCAGCAACGGCGGAAACAAAAGCGGAACGTCTACCACGCAACAGGCGGGTTCATCAGACTCAAACGTGGAGATAATGGTCAACGGCAAGATCGAGGGAGGGTCGGCCACCGCGAGCACCATAACGGTCGGTGACCGGACAGTGACTACCGTTGTCCTAGATCCCCAGAAACTTGAGGAAAAGCTCAAACAAGAAGGCGAAAACACAGTAGTTACCATTCCGGTCAGCACCAAGGCCGATACTGTTATAGGGCAGCTTAACGGGCAGATGGTCAAGAGCATGGAGCAAAAAAGCGCGGTTGTTGAAATCAAGACAGAGAACGCCTCGTACACCCTGCCCGCGGCACAGATTAATATCGACGATGTTGCAGCCCAACTAGGCCAGAATGTTGAACTTGAAGACATCAATGTGAACATCGAGATTGCCAGGAGCCCGGACGGGACGGTGCAATTTGTCGAGGACGCGGCGGAGAAAAATAATTATACCATAGTTGTGCCCCCGGTCGACTTCAAGGTGACCTGCACATATGAGGACAAGACGGTGGAAGTTAAAAGTTTCAACGCCTTTGTCGAAAGAACCATCGCCATACCCGAAGGGATAGACCCCCAAAAGATAACCACGGCTGTGAGCATGAACAGCGACGGAACATTGACGCACGTGCCGACAAAAATTATAGTCAGGGACGGCAAATATTACGCGGTTGTGAACAGTTTGACCAACAGCACCTATACGGTGATCTGGCATCCCAAGACATTCAAGGATGTGGAGAACCACTGGGCAAAGGATTACGTGAATGAGATGGGTTCAAGGCTGGTCGTCAGCGGCGTCGACGAGAATAATTATTCGCCCGACAGGGATGTCACTCGCGCCGAGTTCGCGGCAATAATAGTGAGAGCGCTTGGACTCGGTGAAAAGGGCGAAAAAAATAACTTCAGAGATGTTACCGGCAATGACTGGTTCAACGGGGCAGTGTCCACGGCGTATGAATATGGCATCATCAACGGTTACAACGACGGAACCTTCAGTCCCAACAAGGCTATCTCCAGAGAAGAGGCGATGGTGGTTATCGCCGGGGCGGCCAAGTTGGCCGGCATCAATGCCGATATCGCCGGAGCTGATGTGGACGCACAGCTTGCCGGATTCAAGGACAACGGCAGCCTCGACAGTTGGGCCAGGAACTCCGCCGCGGCGTGCGTCAAGTCCGGAATAATTGTCGGCGACAACAGTATGCTCACGCCTGATGACAACATTACCAGAGCGCAGGCGGCAACCATTGTTATGAGGATGCTGCAGAAGGCGAACTTGATTTAATTAAATAGAAGCATCTGAAGTCGGAATAAGCAGGGAGTTTCCCTGCTTATTCCCTGCTTATACCGTACCGCCTACATTAGTGGACTATAGAACCAAGCATGAACTATCATAAACCAATAAGATTAAATTAAAATGATTATTCCCTTTACAGTGTAAACAACATGCTTGCCTTTTGATATCTACGGTGGAAACAAATAAGGAATCCCTGCTACGGAATTAGCGGTGGTATTTTAGAAATAAGATGCCACAGCTTTTTTTATGCCCTTTTTTAAGGAGAAGAACCACAAACGATTGGAGGAAATCAAATGTCAAGCATCAAGCAAACCGTCAAGTTTTCAGTCCCCTGTCGATTACAACATATGGGAACGGACGGGACCTGCCTGCGTGCCGACAAGGACCGGGTCGGCAGGGAGGGGAGATGATGCACATGTTGTGATGCTTCGAAACCACATCCCATATTTCTGCGAAATCGCATATTAATATTTTTTACTATAAACTTAACCATTCTGAAGCAAGGTAGGTGGACGGCCGGTTATCCGCCACCAGGCAGGACGAGCCTGGATCGCCACCAATCCGGAAATGGTGAGTTGGTTCGAAGCGCTTGTAGTGGCCCATAAGTTCCGCCCTAAGAAGGCTTATCCTTCCATTTTCGATTTGGGCCGGCAGGTAAGATACATACTAAGTACGAACCATCAGAATGTCATGATCATGACATTCCGGTGGTTTTATGATTGCACGATTGATTTGTACTTCGTGGGGAGTATGAAAAGAAAATATTGGGGATAAAAATTGTGGTAGTTATAGTGTGCAACCAAAGGTTGCGCCTGAAGCAACGATAAATCTCTTTACGGAATTCAAATCCGTCACTATTATTAAATTACGAAAAAAATAAGAAGGGGGGATATTTATGTCTGCAATCACGATTCGCGGCTTGAAAAAGAATTTTGGGAAAACTGCTGCGCTGGACGGCGTGGACCTGTCTGTTCCGGAAGGAGGAATTTACGGATTCATTGGCCCCAACGGCGCGGGCAAATCCACCACTATCCGCATCCTTTTAGGACTGCTTAAAAAGGATGACGGCGATGTCTCGCTCCTTGGCGGCGATCCGTGGCGGGATAACGTGGAGCTGCACCGCCGGCTTGCCTATGTGCCCAGCGAAGTCAGTCTCTGGAGCAATATGACCGGCGGTGAAGTCATTGACTTTCTCGGCCGCCTGCGGGGAAGCTGTAGCGAGGCCAGAAGGGCGGAGCTGATTGAGAAATTTGACCTTGACCCCACAAAAAAATGCCAGACTTATTCCAAGGGAAACCGGCAAAAGGTGGCGCTCATTTCCGCTTTTGTGTCGGACGTGGAGCTTTTTATTCTGGATGAGCCCACCACCGGTCTTGATCCGCTGATGGAGGCGGTTTTCCAGAACTGTGTCCGGGAAGCGAAAAAGCAAGGGAAAACGGTCTTCCTGTCCAGCCATATCCTTTCCGAAGTGGAGGCCCTTTGCGATACGCTCGGTGTGATTAAGTCAGGGAGAATCATTGAACAGGGGAGTTTGGAAGCCATCAAGTCTCGCATTTTCACTGGCTCTCCTTCCACGCTGGAAGCCCTGTTTATGAGCTACTATGAGAAGGACGCATAAAGGAGGTGCGGTATGAGAAATAAATTCTTTGCAACCACCCGGCTGATGCGGCTCTATCTGCGGCAACACAGGATATTTATGTTGATCTGGCTCCTTGTTCCGGGATTATGGGTTGTCATCAACATCCTCTCATCCAGGATTTTGTTTCCCACAGAGCAATCATTAATAGAATTAGGCAAAACATTGAATGATCCACTTACCATTGCAATGCACGGCGCGGTCCTGGATATTTCCATTGCCGGCTTTGTCACATGGCGGACCAAGGTGTTTGCCGTCATCCTCTCTGGGATATTCAGCATTATCTATGTGGTACGCCATACCCGTCTTGCCGAGGAACAGGGAAAGAGGGAGCTGCTTGGCGCAAATTGTGTGGGCAGCCTTTCTCCGCTGGCTGCCGCCATTGCCAATATGGCGCTGATTAATGCTGCAATGACGGTATTCATGGTCCTTGGCATGTCAGCCGCGGGGCTTGGCTTTACCGGCTCTCTGGCTCATTGCCTTGCCATCTTTACCGCCGCCTGCTTTTTTGGCTGCGCCGGCGGGGTTATGGCGCAGCTCTTTGTCAGCGGGTCAGCGGCCCGCAACGCTTCCTTTGGCGTTCTGGCGGCGCTTATGGCCATTCATATCCTGTGGAACGCCAAGGGTGTTGCCGGCGGCGTCATGCTGCTGTCCCCGCTTGAATGGCCGCTGCTGATCCGGCCTTTTGCCGGAGAACAGTTTTGGGTGCTGCTGATTGCGCTTTTTATGACACTCGTGTTTGCCGCCCTTGCGCTTGTGTTGATGGACAGGAGGGATATGGGCGCGGGGATATTTTCCCAGCGGGGAGGCCGTGCCACGGCCCGGCCCGGCTTCAAAACGCCCCTTGCCCTATCCTGGCGTATCCAGAAAGGTATGTTTTTTATCTGGCTTGGCTTTTTTGCCGTATTCTCATTCGCCCTTGGCTCCGCCGCCGAATTGCTTGGCAGCTCCATCAGCTCCGCCGAGGCCCTTGCGGGGATCATTGAAAAGCTGGGCGGGGTTGACAAAGCCTTTATGTCCCTGATGCTGTATGTTTTTGCCATTTTGATTTCTGTTTACTGCCTGATGTCCGCCGGTATTCTGCGCGGAGAGGAATCGGCCAGAGGAGAAACCTTTTTATCCCTGCCGGTCAAAAGATCCGGATTTTGCCTGAGTCATCTTTTGTTTGTGTTCCTTGGCACGGCGGTGATCGCTCTTGTCTCAGGTATTGGTGTTGGGCTGGGCGCGGCGCTCTCTACCGGGACGCCAGGTGAATTTACACGGCTGCTTCTGGAAATGGTCAGGAAAATCCCAGCTATTTGGGTCATGGGAGGCCTTGCCGTGTTTTTCTTTGGCCTGCTGCCCGGATGGATGAACGGGGCGAGTTTTGCTTTGCTGGTTTTATTTGTGATGTTGGAGGTGCTCTGGGAACAGCAGAGCATCAGCGCGGCGGTATATGGCCTGTCACCGTTCTCCTATGTGTATCCCGCAAACGATGTTGCTGTTTTCACGTTGGCGGGCCTGTGCCTTGTATCCGCTGCACTGGCCATACTGGGCCTTTATCTGTTCAAGCGTCGTGACCTGCAGACCTAACGCAATGTCAAAAGCGCGCCAAAGAGGCTAACAGGGCATTCTCCATGTCAGGGGTATGATTTTCGTTTTTTCATAAAAAGTATTACCAGCAGAACGAGAATGGCACATATAAGCAGTGGCGGCTCATCAAGCGTTACGGTGGGGATTTGTTCATTGTTGTTTAGAATTCTCTCCTGCAAATCCAGCAGTTCCTGTTCCTGCTCCGGTGTCTCAACCACAATGAATGCTGTCTGGGGTGTCAAGATTCTTGCCCTGAAGCCGGCTCGAATCAGTTCCAAAGGGTTCGGTTTCCCGTTCAACAAATATCTTTGCTGCGCCGCATCAAGAAGAATAGCGTCCTTATACCGGTTGCCTGTTAAAGTAATGCTGTCCGATTCCATATCGCCCAGCACTAATTCGCATGCATCATTGTCCGATACATAGATTCCATTGAAGTCAAGGACTGGCTCTACAATAGGGTTCTTTAATCTGCTTCCCGCCTTGTTGTCTTCATAAGAATATGGTGTTAAAGTCAGGTCGTGATTCAAAGCATAATAGAAAGGACTTTCAGGGAATCTGTCGGACAAAGGATAAATATTTTCAGGGAAAACAGCTCCGGGCATATTATCGGATACGGCAATTATAACTGGGAAACTTTTGCTGCTTTCTTTACTTAAAATCATTCTTACCGCCCTATAAAAATTGAACCCGCATTCGGTTTTAAATTTTGCCTTCTTCATATCCGCAAGAGAATGGGATTCAACTCTATGGGAAGCAAAAATCACTTCAGCCCGGGTGATTTTATTGGCCTTTGCATATTCTTCAATTTGCTCAATATGCCATGCTATGTCGCTGTTTTTTGAGCAGTCAATAACAAAGTGGTATTCGGGTGTTCTTTCAACACGCTTCAAACCGGCTTTTTGCAAAGGCGAAAGCAGGACCGCTCCTTCAACAGCTGTTTCTTTTTGCGCCACGTCTCCGCCCAGTGAAATAATATTGTTGTCCAAATTAATATTTAATGGATGATTGTGAAGAATTTCAAAGCCTGTCTGTCTTACCTCGTGTTCGTTGAATGGAAAGACACTGAGTTCCAAAGTATTCCTGCCTGTATAGTACAGCAGGCCCGGATCGCGGCGTGTGTTTACAATTTTCCGGTAAATGAACATGGCGGCCCGGCGGTCGGCAAGAATACCCTCTTTTCTTTCTCCGAGTACATCAAGGTAATAGTCGCTGATATATGCGCCTTCCGGCAGTTTGAAGGTAGTAACATACTCTCCATTTCCCTCTCCTGTAGGATTTTCCAGTGTCAAATCAACCCATGACCTGTACACTCCTGTTTCCTCAGAAAACTCTGTTTTGCTTTTCACAGCTGCAAGCCGTACCCGGTTATTTACCATATCCGAATTGGAAAGACCGGCGTCAATTAGACTGTGCCCCGAGTCAAAAAACAGATTTTCAAGTGCCAGGATATTGTGCTGTGATATGACCTTCCCATCCAGAACAAAATTTGTGTAAAAGGCTGATATTATGGGTGTGTTTCCAGGGGCATAACCAGTTATACCCCTTGTTAAATCATAGCTGCCCTTCACGTTTTTTAATGTTCTATGAAGGCGTGCCAAATCAATCGTTTTGGCAACCTCAACACTGTTATGATCCAAATACCGCACGGCAACTTCAAAATTATCCTTATCGCTCCAGAATGTGGATATCATGCAGACGGGCAGGGTGATGATCCCGGCACAAAAGACGGCTATTATGCGAGGCGTTCCCCATGCCTTTGACAGACCGGCCCATTCCTTGATGATATGCCAACCCTGCCAGATTGTAGCCAAGGCGGGCGCCAAAATGAAAATTCCCAATCCGTAAAAAATGAGCCCTACCGCTCCCATGGGGAGAATCGGCAGGAAGACGATGAAAAAATACAGTATATAGGTATAACAAACCGCCTTCAGATAAAACACCAGGAGCCTGAGCTTTTTGTCCTTTACTGCAGGAAGCAGCATTAGGAATCCGTTTAACGCTGCCATAATATAGAAGGCAGGGCTTGAAAAATCGCCGAACATCCCGACTGAATCAGCTCTGGACCAAAGGCCCTCGTTGCCCTGATTAATTGCCAAACCTCCCAATGGCAGCAGCAGCGATACAAAAGTTGTAATAATATAATACCTTTTCGTGGATGGGCTGTTGAATGCACAGTCAGGCTTTTCCTGCTTCCAAACAAGCAGCATTTTCACTGACAGCAGTGTTATTGTATAAACGCCTGCTATGATAGAGATCATAAGTATGGCGTTTAAATTGATGCCGTTTATAATATTCATCATTATAAACCAGATAAATGGAACTGCAATTAATCCAGCATAACCGGCTGTATCATTACTCTTTTCAGCTGATGTTGTGTTAAACGCTGTGCCGTATATGCCATACAAGACAGGGATCATGCATAATACGATAAACACCAGCCGCGGGCTGACAAAACCTGTTCTGTTAAATAAATCTTCATTGAACAGCAGCATACATGCTGTAAACAACGCATAAACAGTTGAAATTGCTGTGAATACCCTTGTGTCCGTGGAGGATTCCCTGCGTTTTATGAGGGCGTAAATTGAAAATATTCCCATTAACAGCAGAGTTACGGTGCCCGAGAGCGCTATTGATTCAATATTTAACTCTCCGGGCCTAAAGGTAAGGTAACCTAACAGCATCAGCTGAGGCAGTGTCACAAACAATAATATGTAAACGGGTTTAGTAACTGCTTTCATTATCATCACTTCCAATTAATTGATTGACTGCTATATAGCTTGCCGCCAGAGCTGCAAAATAAAGAGAAATGCCTATACCTGAATGCAGGAGTGCAAATTTCTCGTGGGTTACAAACGGTATCGAACCAACAATTCTGATACAGCTGATTAAGACCCCGGCTGCAGCAGCTCCGACAAGACATGTTATAAACCATAGCGCCTTGTGAAAGCCGTTAAAATGCTTTGCGAACATACAGGCATTCATTAAAAACATCAAAACAATAAAGTGATAACCCATACATTCCCGACCAATGTTGAATGTACAATCAATAGATGAATATCCAATCCCGTTTGTGTACACCAGCGGAATGTTGTAAAAAATCTCTGCCGCTTTTGCGTGAGGATAAAGTAATATCTTTAAGACAGCATCCTGTGTGGTTTTAAACCCATATATCAAATACAGACCAACCAGGACAGTAAGAAAATAAAAAAGAATATTCTGTACTTTATCTGTCATTGCCGTCATGCTCCGTATCCATGTATTCCAGAATATCGCCCGGTTGACACTTTAATGCCTTGCAGATTTCTTCCAGTGTGGAAAATCGAATTGCCCTTGCTTTGTTGTTTTTTAGAATTGATAAATTTGCAGGAGTGATGTTTACCAGTTCCGCAAGCTCTATCAGCCCAATTTTTCTTTTTGCCATCATTACGTCCAGATTAACGATAATCGGCACTGTTCATCACTCCTTACACCGTTAAGTCATTTTCTTCTTTATACTGTACCGCCTGTTTGAACACATCTGCCAGAACCAGCGAGAACAAGCCCGCGATAGCAAAGATAATAACAATGATGGCTGTTGCCAGTGTAAACCAGAACAAGCATTTTGTTATGTATAAAGCTGAAATGACAAAAGAGGCAGCTGCCATTTTCCGCAGAGCGTCGACATTTTTCATGGTAAACGGGTCGGTATGCAAAAGCGTTTGAAAAATACATCTCAGCGTCCATAAAATATAGAGCGCTGCGATGCCTGACAACATTAGTACAGCTGTTAATTGCAGGCGGATGCCTTCAGCTATAAGGGCATGTGGAATCAGCTTGTAAATAATTACCGGAACAGATGCGCAAACCAGAATACCGCTGTAAAACATAAAATCCATTAGTATCTTGGTAAGGTGGTGTAGAGTTTTTTTATTTTGCATGAAAAAGACCTCCCGAGAACTTTATCAAGCAGCATTATAGCACGATGGATTTTGAAATACAATATATTTTTATTGATAAACAATAAATTTACATTGAAATTCAATATATAATGCGGGTCGAGTCTAGCGGTATAATTAGCTGCTTAATGCAGTTACGTCCTACCCGCGTAGTGATTGCTTATCCTGTGATAAAATAAAAGAGAATGGAAAAAGGAGGGCATGCATTATGGAGCAACAAACAAAACCCCTGGGAGAATAGCCGGCTTGTTGATAGCCTGGGTAGATGAATCAACCATTTATGGAATATATGGCTAAGGATGCTAATAGATTAGGAATCCCAAATAGAAACAAATTTGTAGACCAACGCATACGCTGTCTAAAATCTTGCTCATCGGAATAATTTGCTCTAACCCTATCTCCGCTGACTAATGCTCCAGAAAAAATAGCAGCTAATACCATTGGCACAACCCCAACCATTAGCAATCCGTTAACGACCATATTGGGGTTATCAAGAAATAAAGAGACAACCAGGCCTGAAATTGCAATAACTAAACCAATAATAAATGAACGCATAAAATACACCTGCTCCTTTGAATTTTTTATTTCCAATATATTCATGTTGATTGATCTGTAAGTATGATTTCATCTAGTAATAATTTCCATATAAAATCGTGTCCTCCTTTTTTTATTTCAGGAATAAAAAATATGCGCACAAATTGCTACAACTATAGATAACCAACTGAAAACTAGACCTTCAATTTAACAATGTCCGGCGATACTTATAATAATAATCTCAAATAATTCGTCTAATGCGATTTTACGGCGTCAGGTTGACACTGTCAAATGCGTGGGCTTCGTTGACGATCCAGGCATGGAAGATATATAATACGGGACGATAGGAATTTTGAAAAGGAGAATAGCTATGATTACTCTAACCAATGAAGAATTGCAATACCTGGAAATTGATAGTTTCCTGCCCAAGATGTTTAACAGTTTTCACTTTAGCGGCAAAAGCCTCATGGGTTATGAAATGATTCTCAATGTAAAATCCCCCTTATCGGAAAGGCTAACTGAAGAGTATCACAATAATTCAGGTGAACCTCCTGTAATGATGAAAATGCTAAATACCCAATTTATAATCAAAAGCCTGGAAACAACACCAACCCGGAAGCTTATAGTGGAAACCACCGGCAAGGCGGATAGTTTACACGATCTGGTAGCAGCCGGTTTAAAAATTAATACTTCGGCGGAATCGAGAGATCCTTCTTTTTAGGAGATCGTAGTGTCCTGCATTCACCGGTATTATTTATACGGTTACCCTCATATTGGCCCCCTAAAAGTATCCTACGAATTAACGCTGACACCGTTTGGTCTTTAACGGAAAAGAACCTGATATTTGGACTGGTTGGAAAGGCCCGATTTTTACCACCAGCCCTTTTTCTTTGATGATTCAATCATCCTGTCCATTGAAGCGACTTCAAAGCCCAAAAAAATATCATTGATATTGTCAGGCGCCTGTTGCCGGTATGTACTTTAGCTATGGCTCAGCAGCAAGGCGATATATAGTGAATCCCCCCAAATCACGATCCCGTTCCATGTGCCCTTGAATATATCTCGCCAAAAGCACTGGATGCAGTGAAGGATAATTCAACTGAGGGCCCAGGAAAACAGTGTCAATTTCCCGCCGGGAAATGGCTGCGATAACTTCTGATTCTCCGCTGCGGCCGAAAGCCGTGGCCAGCGGATAATCAAAAGAGGTGGGGTTTTTCAAGCCGGACACGAGGTAGTAGAACCCGGCATAAGGACTGAGGATAAATGCCCGTTCATTTAAAGCAACTTCTTCAGTAAAGCTTTGGGCAAAGCTGTGGATCTCTTTCAGCTTATCGCTATTAATTAAGACGCCGCGAAAATGAGGAAGGTTCGATATCTGATAGTCAGCGGTTGAAACCTTCACCAAGGGATTAATAAGCATAAAAGCCAGGCCGGTACCGAACCATAATACCGGTCCTGCTTGAATCAGACGTATCCATCGCGTGGTCAGGTACGGTTTGGCCAGGAGCCAGGCATAAGTCAACCCGATCAGGAGTTCGGGAATCACAAAAGTCAAGTGTGTTCTGCTGGCGCGTGGGAATATCCCTAAGAAGGCGGCGCCGACAAAAAGAAACACTGTTGTTGTTAAATTCCGCTTATCATTACCGGGATGAAGCCAGGCTGCCAGAAGGGCGCCAAACGTTAGAAGTGGTAAAAGGAACGGCGCCAGCAGGTAAATCTTTTTCAAATTATCTAAGGACCCTATATTTCTAAGGAGATCCGCTAACTGGTTGAGCCCGTCGAGATAAGAGATTCTTCCCAGGCGGATATATGTCCCTTTGTTGAAAAATCCGTAATCAAGGAGTTTTTCGGTTCCGCCGCTGAACCAGACCGGCAGGAAAACCAGCGCTGAGACTAAAAAAAATGCGGACAAAACGATAATAATATCAGCCGGCTTGCTCTGCCTCTTCGATCGTATGGAGCTGGAATTGAAGGTTAGCGTTAGTAAAAGCGCACCCAGAGCATAAATTCCAATATTTTGTTTCGATGCAAAACACAGCCCCGCGGCCAATCCGGCCGCAGCCAAAGCGCCTGTGGATTTGCCCTTGACGGCACGGTTTACCGCCTTTCCGCTTTTTGTCCACACTAGAGTGGCATAAAAGCATATGAGAAAGAAAAGATTTGCCAGGGGTTGGTAAACAGCAACCTCGGGCGGCGCATAGACTATCAGCGCCAGGACCAACAGGTATGGAAATCCCTGATTGAAGCCAAGCGCCTGGACGATTCGGCAAGATAAAAGAACAGTCAACACCAGACAGAGCGCCGTGATTCCTTTAACGACCAGGATCTCCGTACCGAATAAAGCGGTAAAGATAGCGGTCAGGTAGATCGAGAGGGGGGTGGCGCCAAAAAACACGTCGCGATAAAGGACCTCCCCCGATGTAACGCGGTGCGCCACCTGTAAAAACCAGCTTGCATCCGCCATATTGAAACCCTCGGTGATACTAAGACAAAAGCATAAGGCAAACAAGCTCAACCCGCTGAAAATCCAGAAACTTAACCTCACCTGAACCGGGTTGGTTTTTACCTGTAAGGGGCATTCTTCCTTGATACCGCTCACGGCAGCTCGCCTCTGAAGAGCTGGAATGGTAAGAATGGACGCCAGATAACCACCCGTTCCAATGTACTTTCAAGCCTGGCCCCCCACGGCCTGTTCACCAAAAAAGGTGGAAAGAACCCAAAGCGAGTCATTTTAAGCCGGCGGAAACCGGCTTCCTTCATCGCATGGAAGACTGAAGACGGACGCATGCGCATAATGCCTTTGTCGCCCTGCCATGTCATCTCGGGTGTGACCAGGAGCTGGACGTAGTAAAGGAAGTTGTATGGATTTGGCTCGAGGAAAGATACGCGCCCCCCGTGTTTTAACAGGCGGGTTATAGCTTTGAAACACAGCGGCAGGCTATGAAGATGGTGAAGGACAAAAAAGCCTACAACCGCGTCAAACTGCCCATCCAACGCAGGGGGATGATCGGCTATATCCGTGCAGTGCAAAGAAATATTATAGCGCCCGCCGTCAAATAAGCGCAGTTGTTCCAAGAGAAACGGTGAGAGATCGAGGCCTTCCACCTGCAAACCCCGCTGAGCCAAAAGGAGAGTGTACCGGCCCTTACCGCAACCGACCTCCAACAGCCGCTCGCCCGGCACAATGCCGGCAAAGCGCAGCAGTTCATCGACGTGGCGCCGCAGGTAAAGGGTTTCCTGCGGTACCATGTGAGGTTTTTTTGAATGCTCATAATAGCGCGTCTGCATCAGATTGTGCCTGTGTAATTCTTGCCGGTAATCTTGGTTCAAGACTCTTTTCCCCTCCCAATGGATTTTCAACGGCGTGGAGAAAACGGACTCCGGTGTATGTTTTAACTGGAACCGGACTGACGAAATGCCCCGGAAAGGGTTTGCCGCTGTTCCATTTCCAGGCAAGAACCCGGGCAGCTGTGAGACAGCCGGTTCTCAGGCGCTTCCAGGAGCTATAGGCGGAGCCGCCGTCAGGACGGCGGGCCCGTACCACCGGAACAGAAGCCACGGACAGCCCGGTGCAGCCAATCATGGCCACTGCGAAAGGATGGGGCTCATTGATGGCCAGAAGGCGTTCACCCATTTGCCGGCTTATCACAAAAAACATGCCGGCGTCAGCGGGAACGCCGCACAAAAGGTGAAGTAGTCCCTTGAAAAGGCGGGAGGTGACCAGCCTCAACCTTGATTCATAGCGACCGCGCCTGCCGGCAAAAACGGCGTCGAACCCCTCCTTCATCTTGGACAGAAGGACAGGAATTGCCTCCGGCGGATCCTGCAGATCCGCATCCATCACTACCATAGCTTTACCCCTGGCAAATCTCAGCCCGGTCAACGCTGCCCGGTGTTGACCGGTATTTTGTTCCAGGGCCAGCGCGGCTACCCGGGAATCATCCCGGGCCAGTTCCTCCAGGACGGCAAAGGAGCCTTCGGGGCAGGAGTCGTCCACGAAAATAATTTCATAACTGCTCCGTCCTGTTTCAAAAACTTTACGCAGGCGGCTATGAAGTTCGCGAAGTGTTTCCCGGTTCCGGTATACAGGAATAACAACGGTGACCTCCGGGTCTTGAAGAGCAGCTGCTGCAGGCGCTTCATCATTTGTCCTTCCCCGGAACGGTAACTGAGTTTCATATGGCATTTCAAACCTCCGTTTGCAATGGCGCAAAACTGCCGGGACCGGAAACAGCGTCCCTTGCTCCCGGACCTGGTAATTCCTGCGAAAGGCCATCGTAGTCATCCTGATGAAGAAGAAACCAGGCGATGGTTTTCTCCAGCCCGGCCCGGAGCGGATGCCGGGGCTCCCACCCCAGCAAGCTCCCGGCCTTCCCAATATCGGCCACCCAGTGGGCTTTATCGGAGGCACGAGCGGGGTAAGCCCCCACCCGTACCTTGATCCGCCGTCCGGTCACGGCTTGAATCAGGTCAACGACTTCCTCGTTGCTCCATTGCTTTCCGGTCCCTATATTAATGATTTCACCGGTACAGATCCTTACCGCTCTCAGGGCAAGCAGGCAAGCTTCCACCAGGTCTTCGACAAAAATAAAATCCCGCCGGAAGCCGGCGGCAGTCAAAGCCAGCTCATGGTCACCCAGTGCTGCCCTGATAGCTGTAGGAATAAGGCGTGACGGTGATTCCCAGGGGCCGTAGACTGAAAATGCCCTCAGCGCCACAACCGGCCGGCCGTTCGCTCTGGCATGCTGCTGGCAAAGCAGTGTCGCCGCAGCCTTGGCCGTACCATAGAAAGTTAGAGGCTCCGGGCAGTCCAATTCCCGCATGGGCCCGTGCTTCGCGCCGTATTCCGAAGAGCCCCCCAAATGAACAAAGAGCTGATAGTCCAAAGGCGCAGTTGCCTCTAAAAGGTTAAATGTACCAAGAATATTGGTTCTTAAAATCTCGTAGCGCTCCTGAAAAGCAGGAGATACGCCCTGTGCCGCGAGATGATAAATAATTTCCGGGCTTGTTTCCAGCACTATTTTTTTCAGCCCTTCACGGTCAGTTATGTCTACTGCATGAAGGTATAAATCAGGAAGTAGTTTTTCAATTCTCCACAAGTTTGAGTTCGGTCGGATAATTGCATGGACTTCAGCGCCGTACCGGAGCAGCGCCTGAACCAGATTGGCGCCAATAAACCCTGCCGCTCCGGTAACCAGTACGTGCCTGCCCTGTAGTTCATGCATAACAGAGGGGCTCCTTTCTGTCCCTGGACCGCGACATCACGCCGCGCCAGGCCCGGACCGCGTTTTCGAGAGCGTGCCGGTCCCGGGCCACGTCCTCAGGCGACCTCTGTTGTGCTTCTTTCAGCGCTCCAAGAAGGCGGTGAATCTCGGCGGCCATATCACGCCCCCGGATATCCCTGTGAAAAGAGCGCCGTAAAAAACTGTAACGGCAGCCCAGCCTGGCCATTTCAGCAATGAGCAGGCGGCAGGGGATGGGGTGGCCGCGTTCCGGCAAGGTAAGCCCGCCAAAGCCGAATGGAACTGTGAAAAAAGGCCGGGTATTCTCAACCGTTCCATCAACCAGGGCAGTAAAGATATTTGGTGTTTTTCGCTCAATGGCCAGATCGTTTAAGCCGGCGTAGACCCGGGATAACGGCAGGCGGGCTAATTGTCCGGCAAGCTTAAGCGCGGCAACGGTCTCAACTAAAATACCCACTCCACAACGGCCTCCGGCCCAGTCCAGAACCATTTCAACTTCTTCCAACGTCCGGACCATGGGGAGCAGAATTTCATCTGCTCCAGCTTTAACAGCCTGCGCCACTTCTTCTGCTGTTGTCGTGCCGTAACCGTTTATCCGGCAAATGACCTTCGCTTCGGTGCAGGCCCGAACCCGTCGCAAGTCTTCAAGGGTATCATAATTAATTTGGGTATCGGCCAGAGCTTGTCGCTGTTCCTTGTTCAGGGATTCCCAGTCAACCATGATGCTGTCAATCCCTGCGGCAACCGCTTGCCGGATGAATACAGGATCGGTCGAAAAAAGCACCAGTTCAAACTTATCAGTCATACTTACCTCCTCCCGTAGACAACAACCAGCGACGAATCCCAGGGCCCACGGGTGAGCTTTCCAAGTTTTATTTCTAATACGTTACCTGCCTTCAGAAGACAGTGCCTTCCATAAAAAATGAAAAATCTTCATCCCGGTTTACAATATATGAATTTGTTCTGGCTTATGACAGATAGGTTTTGATGTATCTTTTTGCCAAATCATGCTTGGCCGCGAGTCCGCCGATATAAGATTGACCTGGAAAATTTATTGTGATATACTCACAACAGACAACCTTAGTATATTACATAAGTTGTCAGTATGTATTAAACTTAATATTACTCCATATTCGCTTAATTCTTCTTTAGGAGAAGCGGGGGAACCAATTTCCGGGGGTGAATCGATAGTCGGCCGGACTTCAACCGGTTGCCGGCATCGTAGGGCTACTCTTTCGGCCCGAATCCGTCAGCTAACTTCGTAGGCGTTGAAAGGGAGGAAACAGGCGGTCTATAACCAGGCTTGGGCCTGCTTGACCTCTTTTACCCCCGGAAGATATATGCCGGGGGCTTTGTGTTCCTGGAATGGGGTGGCTAAATAATGGCTGCATGAAGCTGCGAGCAATCAGAATAAAAGTCAGGAGGTATGCCGCTTGAAAATTACGATTGGGATGTTCGGCTTTGGCAGGACGGGGTCAGTGGTGGCCAAAGAGATCATAAAAGATGAAATCTGCGAGTTAAGCTGGGTATTGAGAAAATCAACAGCCATGGAAGGCAAATATGCAAGCCGCTTGTTAGGCTTTGATCATAATGAAGGAATGATCTATTCTATAGAAGATATAGATTCCGAAGCTTTTTATCAAGATAATCATGTGGATGTAATCATTGACTTTTCATCTGCCAGTGCGATTGAGAATTATGAACAAGCGGCCCAGTATGGAACTCGCATCGTGTCGGCTATCTCAAAATATGATAGATTTCATCTGGAGCAGTTAAAGGCGCTGGGCAAGCAAACGGCGGTGTTGTATTCTCCTAACATCACTCTGGGCATTAATTTCTTGATCGAGGCTTCTAAAGTACTGCAAAGGATCGCTCCCCACGCTGATATCGAAATTATCGAAGAGCATTTCCGTGATAAAAGGGATGTTTCTGGAACAGCTTTGAGGATTGCGGAAGACCTGGGTCTTGATAAAAGGCAACATGTGAATTCCATCCGCGTTGGGGGGATAGTCGGTAAACATGAAGTGATTTTTGGCCTTCCCAATCAGACCATACGGATAGTACATGAATCATTAAATAGGGCGGCTTTTGGACAAGGAGCTATTTATGCTGCCAAATGGTTGATGGGTAAAGACAAAGGTATCTACACTATGGAGGAAGCTGTGGCCTTGAACTTTGTCAATAATACCCATGTTTTTGAAGTTGATGAGTAACTTGTTGGATTATAACAGAGTTCATTCCAACGGGGCGCGCATGCACTCCAATAGGATCGGTGCCGATACAGTTTTGACTTAAACTTATTTTCATTGCATAACATACAAAAACATTTTAAAATATTATTTAGAAAGAATGATAAGTCTCCAGTTGTTCATATTACTTTGAAGGAGAGGCATGAATTATGTTTAAAAAAATACTCGTACCGGTTGACGGCTCAAAATTTTCGGATCTGGCTATTGAAAAAGCAAAAGAAATAGCAGGCGCATTCGGCAGTGAAATTATGATATTAAATGTATTGGAAGTCTCTAAAATTGATTATCCGTCTAATCCTTATAAATTTTCACCGGAACTTATCGAAAATTATCAAAAAGAAAGCAGGATAATATCCAGCAAAATTTTAAACGAAGCCCAAAACATGCTTGAGGATATGTCGAATAAGGTCAGCATCCATTCGGTTGAGGGGAATCCTTCTGAAGAGATTGTCAATTATGTAAATTCTCATGATATTGATCTTGTGATCATGGGATCCAGCGGAATGAGCGGCGTGCTTAATTTATTAGGCAGTGTAACCCGCAAAGTTACGCTTGGTATTGAAAAACCAATTTTGATCGTAAGGTAAAATTAATTTGCAAATACTGTGTAAAAGGGGCATTTCGATTCAAATTATTTAAATCGAAATGCCCCTTTTCAATGTGTATTCTTAAAGTTTGCTATCATATTATGCGGAAAGCGGATCATTGTCTAGAGAGCAGGGGGGTTGCCGCCCGAGCTGCATTAATGTCTGAGTTTATTATGAAATTCGACCCAACCGGCAGGCCATGCGGTTTGCCTGGGCTCTGCCGGTTGCCTGGTTGATCTGTTCGGGCAACTACCTGTTTAATCCGTGTCCGAAGCCCATACCCTCGCCGTTTTTCATTGAACCATTTCCGTTACCCTTGCCATTCGCATTGCCCATACCACTTCCATCGCAAACACCGGTTCCGTTACCAATACCTTTGCCCTGTCCAAAGCCTGCGCCGTAATTCTTGCCCATTCCGGCATTGCCGTTTCCGTTACAGGCAGCCTGGCGGTTCTGTAGATTGTTATAAATGTTGTCTGCCTGTTCCTGTGTAAGCCTGCCGTCCTCTACTCGCTGGTCAAGCATGATTTTCTTTTGCTCAAGCATTTGTGTTTAAACTCATCCAGTTTGCCTGCTTCATTTGCTATTGTGCCGTAGGTCTTTCCTGCGGCACGCTCATTGTAAAGCTCCGAAACTGTTTTACCTGTCAATTCGGCTGTTATTTCTGCCGGTGTTTTTGCTGTTGCCGCATAGGCGGCGCCTGCCGCGCCCAGAACCCCTGCGACTGTTGCCACCACAAGCAGTTTCCTGAAGTTGATCATGAAATCACGCTCCTTATCTTTTTTTTGCAGCTTGTATTTTTATTATAAGGAACAATTGTGATAGAAGTATGTTAGAAGACTGAAAGAACGGTGATAGTCTTGAAAAAGAATATCATTTTTGAAGCTCAAACCAGAAGGTTGTGCCGGCCCCCTTTTTGCTTTCCACTCCATAAGGCGCCTGGTGCGCTTCCAGTACGCTCTTGACGATGGCGAGTCCCAGTCCTGTGCCAAGGACGTTTTTACCGGCAGTCTTTTTAGCTTTATAGTACCTGTCCCAAATATGGGGAAGATCCTCTTCCGCTATACCGCTACCCGTGTCCGTAACCTCGACACGGACAACTTGCAAGTGGTCAATCACCTTGACTGTAACAGTCCCGCCCGGGGGTGTATGCTTGATGCCATTATTGATCAGGTTGTAAAATACCTGCTCAATTCTTTTTTCATCCGCTTCCACAAGCGCATGTTTTGAATCTTGCAGTATGATTTGCACACCAGTTTTCTCGCTTATAACATCATATCGTTTTATAACCGTGTCAAGCACATCCTTTATTGGGAAACGGCTTTTATTAAGACGGGCATAGCCCGCCTGGAGCTGGGAAAGGTTTAGGATGTCGTCTACAATTTCACTGAGGCGTTCTGTCTCTTCAATGATCATGCCAAGCTGTTTTTCGCGTTTTTCCGGAGCATTTCCGCTGACGTCCCGGATGGTTTCAGCATACCCTCTGATAATGCTTAAAGGCGTGCGGAGTTCGTGGGAGATGTTGGAAATTAAATCTTTTCTAAGTTGTTCAATTTTGGCTAACTGTTGTCCCAGGTAATTGATGGTTTCTGCCAGTTTGCCGATTTCATCCTGTTTGTTCGATTTTATTCTTGCTGAAAAATCGCCTGAAGCCATTGTTTCAGACACTTTTTTGATTTCCAGTATGGGCCGGGTAAAGCTTCGGGAGAGGAAGAAGGAGAGCAGCAGGGCAGCAGTCAAAAGGACCAGGGTGATATAAAACAGCTGCCATTTTAAGATCAAGGCAGTGTCTTCAACAGGAGCCAGTGGCATATTGATCAACATCACGGCGGACAATGCCCCGGATTGTTTGACCGGCAGGCCCAAGAGCATAAATTCATAGCCGAAACGTGGGTGAGTCAGTGGAATGGTGACCTCCTTGCCGCTCAAAACGGCCTGAAAAGCTTCCGCCCTGGCAATGTTTCTTTGCATGGGTATGTGCATGCTTGTTGAATCCGTGGTATAGATGGAGTTTCTGTCCAGATCCAGCAACTCGATATTCAGGTTGTTATTAAAAGCAAAAGCATCCAGCTTATCCTTGAATTCGGCCCTGCTCCCGTCATAAAGCAATTTGGCAATGGAAGCGCCTTGATTTTTGACATCCGATATGCGCATGCGGGTATAAAAGCTTTCCAGAAATACAATTTGGAAAAGCCATAAAAGTATCAATACCATCATTACAAGCGCCATCATCCCGGCCCAAAGCTTAAAGCCGATGCTTTTCATTTTTTGACTCCCGCTTCAAATTTGTAACCGGTCCCCCAGACGGTAACGATGAATTTCCTGTAGTCTTTTAGGCTTTCCCTCAGCATTTTAACATGGGTATCCACGGTCCTGTCATTGCCCGCAAAATCATAGCCCCATACCTTTTCAAGAAGCTGTTCCCTGGAAAATACCCTGTTGGGGTTCCTGATAAAAAAATTGAGCAGCTCATACTCTTTTGGCGTAAGGTCAATAATATTACCATCCACATAGACATTGCGCGCAGCAAACTCTACCACCAGGCCTTCAAAGATAGCTTTATTCTCCGGCGCCGCCTCCGGTAATGGTGAAACGCTTCTTCTGATAATGGCTTTCATGCGGGCCAGCAGTTCTTTTGGGCTGAATGGCTTTACAATGTAATCGTCCACTCCCAGTTCGAAGCCAAAAAGCTTATCGTATTCCTCACCCCTTGCTGTCAGCATGATCACAGGCACATTGGAGGTTTTTCTGATTTCCGTGCACACGCTCCAGCCATCCATTCTGGGCATCATAATATCAAGCACAATAAGGGAATACTTGTTTTGTTTGAACAGCGCCAAAGCCTCAACTCCGTCTGATGCCTCGTCAACCGAATATCCCTCAAGGCTGATATACTCCTTGATCATATCCCGGATGCGTTCTTCATCGTCAACAATCAGTATCCTTGCCTTATGCACAAAAAAACACCTCTTAACAAAAGATACAACCCTTAACATATATTAATTCTGCTTCAAATATTCAAAAACAAGAAAATCTCTAACCGGGGTAATGTAAAAAAAAGTTGCTTTTCTAATGTTATTTAAAGGTTTAACAGCTATAATAATGGAAGCTCCAAAATCTTATGTTTTATACCTGCTACAAACATTGGAGGATCCGGCATGAAGACGAAGCGGGAACGCAAGATTCTTATTTTATACGCCAGTTATGGCGACGGGCATGTACAGGTTTCCAAAGCATTGCAGCAGCGTTTTTTGGAGAGAGGGCTCCACAATGTGCTGATGTTAGATTTGTACGCTAACGCGCATCCCCTGATGGATGCGGTTACGCGTTTTGCTTATCTGATGAGTTGTTCTTTTTGCCCCAAGCTTTATGGTTGGAGTTACTATCTTACGCAAAACATGCAGCATAAATGGACACCGGTAAACTTTTTAAACACCTTTGGTATCGGCGCCTTAAGAGAGATCATCCGAGTAGAAAGGCCTGACGCTGTTATCAATACATTTCCCATGGCGGTCATGGCGGAGCTACGCAAGCAAACTGGACTCCAAATTCCCATTTTTACGGTATTAACTGATTTTGTCCTCCATGACCGGTGGATTCATCAGGAGATCGATCATTATTTTGTGGCAAACGAAGAATTAAAAACAGCCATTATTAACAAAGGAATACCGGCCGAACGCGTCAAAGTCAGTGGAATTCCCTTAAGAAAGGCGTTCTGTCAAACGTACAACAAAAATCAATTATTCCTGCGCTACGGGCTGGAGCCTTCAAAAAAGATCGTTTTAATTATGGCCGGCGCATACGGCGTAATGCGGAACTTGAAAAAAATATGCCGGGCACTGTTGGATTTGGAAGATATTCAGATTTTATTGGTTTGCGGGAAAAATCAAGCATTGAAAGAAAGAATTGAAGCCAGCTTTGCTCAGAAGCCTAATATCTATATTTTTGGCTTTGTTGAACATATTCAAGAACTGATGTCTATATCTTCTTGTATGATCACAAAAGCAGGGGGTATTACACTCTCAGAGGCGCTGTCATTGCAGCTGCCGGTAATTGTTTTTCGTCCCTTGCCGGGACAGGAGAAGGAAAACGCTTATTTTCTGGCAAATAAAGGGGCTGCAAAGATTGCCTGTAAAATAGAAGAACTGGTCCAGCATCTTGAGCAGATTTTGTATGAAAGACAGCAGGTGAGCCAAATGAAAAAGGCTATTTATGCGCTTCAGAGAAAGGACGCCTCTGAAGCGATTGTGCTTGATATTTTAAACGAGCTTGATGGCGCGGGCGTTTAGGCGCCCGCGCCATGCGTCCGGCAATGCTAGCATTTTGAGAGACCACAGCTTCTGCAAATCAAACATCCTTCGGCTCTTTCAAGTTTTTCTCCACATTCGCATAACAGAGTATCGTCGACAAGGATTTCTCCGGCTCCGTTGTAATCGCTGAACTGTTTTTTCAACTCCGCTTTGATCTCGGCGATCTTATATGCGATGGCCGAGGCGCAGGACTTACCTTGTGAAAGGTTTTTGCCTTTGCCTTTGGCCAGCATGTAAGAAGGGCAGGAGTGCGTACCCTGCAGCTGCTCAACGATTTCTTCAAGGGAGATACCGCCGCGGATCGCCAGGCTGATCAGCCTGGAGGTGGCTTCCGTGTAAACCAGGCACCCGCCGTCTGAGCCGGTCGTAATGAAGGTCTCCAAAATTTCACCGCTGTCCGGTTGATAGTTGACGGTGAGATACAGCTTGCCGCAGCCTGTATCCAGACGGTGAGTCATGCCGTGGGCGCTGACCGGCCTGGGCAGTATTTCACCGCGACGGAGGACAAATTTCTCCGGCGCGTCTTCCTGCCGGCCCACGGTAACCGTACCTTCTTTACAACCGTCCCGGAAAACGGTGATGCCTTTGAGTCCCAGACTATATGCCATTCTATAACATGTTTCAATATCTTCCGTGGTTGCGGCGCCGGGCAGATTGATGGTCTTGCTGACAGCATTATCCACATGTTTTTGAATTTCGGCCTGCATCAAGATGTGATCCGCAGGGGCTATATCCTGCGCGCCTTTAAAAATTCGTGCGATTTCTACAGGGATCTCCTTGATCCCCTGGCAAGTGCCGCGCCGGGCGACCTCCTCCAGGATGCTGTTAGAAACGCCGTATAGTTGGCACGCTTCCAGGAATAACGGGCTGAATACTTCGAAATCCCCTGCTACATTGGTCGATTTTTTGTAAGCGACTGCAAATATCGGTTCGATGCCGTATCCCTCGCAGCCGGCCATCGTCGTCACCGAACCGGTGGGCGCAATGGTCACACAGGTACCGTTTCTAATTTTCTCTGCGGGGTGAAATTTACTGTTTTCCCATTCCGGAAAACATCCCTTTTCCTCTGCCAGTGCCCGGGAGGTATCGTTGGCTGATTGCTGCATCAGTTCGATGATTTCACCCGCGTACTTCCTGCCCTCCGCCGAATCATAGGGAAGTCCCGCTTTGATCAGTGCGTCGGCAAGACCGGTAAAGCCCAGGCCGATTTTCCGGGTAGCCCTGGTCGCTTCGGCAATCAAAGGGAACGGGTACTCGGCCACATCGATCAGGTTGTCCAAAAAACGCACGGCGATAGAGACAGTGTCTTTAAACAAAGCGCGGTTGATGCGGCCGTCTTCCGCGATCAGGCGGGCCAGGTTGACGCTCCCCAGCAAACAGGATTCGCCCGGAAACAAAGGTTGTTCACCGCAGGGATTGGTGCAGTTTAACTGTTTGTGCGGCAAGGGATTGGCTTTTTGGATGGTATCCAAAAAAATAATCCCCGGATCGCCGCAGGCGTGCGCGGACTGGACGATTGATTGCCACAGTACGGCGGCCGGCAGCACATCATGCACTTCACCGTTAAAGATGAGCGGCCAATCTTCTCCCTGCTCGAGAGCTTGCATAAAGGCGTCCGTTACGCCAACCGATAAGTTGAAGTTGGTCAGGCCGCCATCGAGTTTGGCGTGTATAAAGTTCATAATTTCCGGGTGGTCGATATTTAAGATGCCCATCGACGCGCCCCGGCGCACGCCGCCCTGCATGACCATATTGGAAGAGGCGTTGTAGAGCTTGATCAGTTCAACCACGCCGGAAGCTTTTCCTTTGGTCGACTGCACCAGAGAACCCCGGGGCCTGATCGTGCTGAAGTTGTATCCCACGCCGCCACCGGATTTGAAAACAAGGGCGGTTGACAGCAAGGTTTCATACATGGAATACAGGGTATCTTCCACTGCCAGGACAAAGCAGGCGGATGGCTGCCAGGGCCGGTCAGGTTTACCCATGTTGGCCCAAATAGGAGTGGAAGGGACAAATAAAAGGTCCCCGATGATAGAGGCAAATTTTTCTTCCCAATAGGGTTGGGTTTCTTTTTCGGCGCTTGCCGCCACCCGGGCCAGGCGAGAAACTGCCTGCTCGAATGTTTCACAGATATGTCCTTGCTCATCTCTCAATGCGTAACGCGCGTTAAATACTTTTTGACCTGCATCCGTTAGTTGAGTCATAGCCAGCCACCTTTAATCTGAATTTCCGGTAAGAATGAAGTTGGGTTTTCGATAATCCTTGCAATAAGCAGTAAAAAATTAAATAATGAGTGATAGTGGTTATATTATATTAATCTAAATTATAGTATGAATTGGCGCGGGGATAAAACCTTTTTTGTTTTGATTTCCGGTTAATGGTCGAAAACCTGTAAAAGAGGGATAGCGGATGTTGAAGATAAGGCCTTTTTTGAAATGGGCCGGCAACAAGTACCATATACTGGAACAAATCAAGGTTGTTTTGCCCAAGGGGAACCGTCTTATTGAGCCTTTTGTAGGTTCAGGGGCTGTTTTTTTAAACCTGGCTTATCAGGAATACCTGCTGGCTGATAATAACGGGGATCTGATCAATCTTTACCTGACTTTGCAGGCTGAAGGCGAGTCATTTATTAATTATTGCAAGTCTTTTTTTACTGAAGAAAATAACCGGAAAAACCGTTATTATGAGCTGCGGGAGCTTTTTAACACAACTAATGAAAACACTTTAAAAGCGGCTTTGTTTATCTATCTAAACCGGCATGGCTACAACGGGCTATGCCGCTACAATTCCAAAGGGGGATTTAATACTCCTTTTGGGCAGTATATCAAACCGAAATTTCCTGAAAAAGCCATGCAGCATTTTCTTGCTAAAGCAAAAAATGCTGTATTTAAGATCGCTGATTTCAGGGATATCATGAAAACAGCAAAAAAAGGCGATGTTGTTTACTGCGACCCTCCTTATGAACCTTTGTCCGCTACTGCGAATTTCACAGCTTACAGCTCCGGTGGTTTCGGGAGCAAGGAGCAGGTTGAACTGGCGGAGTTTGCCCGGGATTTGGCCGGCAGGGGTATTCCGGTGCTGGTATCGAACCATGCCACGGAATTCATCTTAAACGCTTATAAAACTGCCAGAATAGAACGGCTTTATGTGCAGAGATTTATTAGCTGTGACGGGGCTAACCGGGGCAAAGCCGAAGAAGTGCTGGCTTTGTTTGGAGGAGCATGAACAACTGGATGTGCATATTGACAAATGCAATATAAACACCCACATTACGTTCCCTGGGGCTGAACCTTAATGTGGGCGCCATTTCAATCGCACAAAAAATTCGAATGAATTCTACCAGCATAGGGATGTCTTAAATTGTTGTGTGGCGTGCTTTACTTCCCTTTGTGTTCCCTGATTTTTTTCAGCAGCAGCGGAAGCAATTCTTTTGCGTCGGCAACCACTCCGTAGTCCGATACCTGGAAAATAGGCGCTTCAGGGTCTTTGTTAATGTTGATGATTACTTTGCTGTCTTTCATGCCGGCAATATGGTGGGTGGAACCGGAGACGCCAAACCCGATGTAGACCTGCGGCCGTACCGTTTTCCCGCTGGTCCCGATCATGACGTGCTCACCTTCGCCCCAACCTTCGTCAAGCGCCGGCCGGGTGCAGCCTACCGCGCCGGAGAGTGCCCCGGCGAGCTGGTTGAGATAGGGCCACGTGTCCTGTCCCACTCCCCAGCCGCCCGCCACTACCGTTGCGGCTTTTTCGAGCGGG
This sequence comes from Pelotomaculum sp. FP, assembly GCF_004369245.1. NCBI lineage: Bacteria > Bacillati > Bacillota > Clostridia > Eubacteriales > Desulfotomaculaceae > Pelotomaculum > Pelotomaculum sp. FP. The sequence continues at coordinate 45,039 of NZ_QFGB01000025.1, forward strand.
AGTCCTGCCGGCTGCTCCTGGACAACGCGGACAGCCTTGAGCGGTGATTCATAACCGTCCAGTATCGACGCAGTTTCTTTTATGACCTCACCGGTACGGGTAGTGTCTCGATCCGGTTTTGAAAACATGCCGGGTTTGACGCTGGCCATCTGAGGCCGCTCTATGGGGCAAAAAATATCGCCGAGGACCATCCCGCCGAAAGCGGGTACCACCTGTACCAATTCACCCCGGTCATTGATGTTCAGGTCCACGCAGTGCGCCGCAAGGCCCGTTTCCAGCTTGGCCGCCACGGTTGCAGAAAGTTCACTGCCGCAGTAAGAGGCGCTGAAAAGAACTATTTCTGGCCGGTGTTTTTTAACCAGCTCGGTCAGCACAAGCCCGTAGGTATCATTTTGGTAAAGCTCCAGCCTCGGATCGTCAATGAAAATGACCTTGTCCGCGCCGTGGACGATAAGTTCTCCGGCCAAAATACCGGTATTGTTCCCCAGGAGTACGGCCCAGACATGTGAACCTCCTCCAAGCGCTGCAAGCTCCCGTGCTTTCCCCAAAAGTTCAAGGGTAACTTCAGCAAGCATGCTCCCGTTTTGTTCAACGATTATCCAGACCGCGCCGGGTTGTTCAGGCAAGTTTTTCACTTCCTTCTAGTAGAGCGTTTCCTAAAACAATATTATTGGATACTGGTTAGGGTCAGGCTACCCTCAAAATGCAGGTGCGAATTTATTCGCACAAATGTTACATTAGCTACAACAAGTTCGGCGTTGGCGCGCCGTGTGCGATTGAAATGGCGCCTACATCACTTCAATATCTCATGGCGCCGTTCCTGCGGCATTTGAGTCTAATCAGGAAATCGACATACTAGGCAAGCACACCTGCATTACGCAGGATTGCCACGATTTTTCCGGCCATGTCTTCAGGGGCGCCCTCAAGCAGCTCAGCTTTTCGCCCGTGCTGCGGCATATGCAACTCTCCGGGTTGAGTTGGAGATCCGGCCAAACCGGTATTGGCCGGATCAAGTCCCAGGTCGCCCGGCCCCCAGGTTGTAAACGGCTTATTCTGGGCCATGACAACTCCCATCAGGGTAGTGTAGCGCGGGGTGTTGATCTCTCTGGCAACACCCAGCGCCAGCGGAAGGCTGCCCTGGTATTCAACATAACCGTTCTCGATTTTAGTTTTAATTTTAATAGTGGAGGCTTCCAGGTTCAGTTCAGTAACATGGTTGAGGTGGGCAAACCCCATCAACTCACCCACCTGGGAGGGTATATGGTTTGTCCCGCCGTCGGCGCTCTCAGAACCGGTCAGGATTAAGTCAAGCTCCCCAATTTTTTTTAAGCCGGAGGCGAGGACTCTTGCTGTGGCCAGTGTATCGGCTCCGGCAAAAGCGTGGTCACTCAAAAGGTAGGCCTCATCGGCTCCCATGGCCAGACCCTCTTTTAGGGTTTCCCTGGCGTCCGGGGGGGCCATGGAAACCAGTACAACTTTACCGCCAAGCTGCTCTTTTAATTGCAGGGCGGCCTCGATGGCGTTTTTGTCGATCGGATTAATGATCGTCGGGATCCCTTTGCGTTCCAGCAGTTTTGTCGCGGGGGCGATGGTTATTCTGTGGTAGTATCCGGGGTTGGGGACCGGTTTAATACAGACTGCTATGTTCATTTTCCGCCATCACTTTCTTAATTCTTCGCCGGCAATAATAACCTGCATGATATGTGACGTGCCGCAGCAGGGAATGGTCCCCATGGCGTCCAGCAGGTAGCGGCTGACCGGGTAATCGGCTACCAGCCCGTAACCACCCATGAGGTCCATCGTCCTTTTAGCCGCGTTGACGGCAGCTTCCGCGGCAAAGAACTTGGCCATCGAAATTTCAGCAGTATTAGGCAGATCAGCGTCTTTCATGCCCATGGCATTATAGGTCAGGAGGCGGGCCGCCTCGTAGTCGGTCCGGTTTTGGGCGATGAGGAACTGAATATTGGCCAGCTTCGACAGGGGCTTGCCGTAAATTATACGCTCCTTGGCGAATTTCACCGACTCTTCCAGGCACGCCCGCAGAATTCCCACGGCAACTGCGGCTGTCCCGCCCCTGCCCATAACACCTAAAGTGCCGAGGCTGATTTTGGCTCCGTCACCAAGTTGGCCGAGCAAATTGCTTTGCGGCAGTCGGACGTTGTTCAAAATGACTTCCCCGGTATAAGATCCGCGCAAGCCGGCCTTTTTTTCCTTGCGGCCAGGCGTGTGGCCCGGAGCGCTGCCTTCAATGATAAAAACGGAAATTTGCGGGCGGCCTTTGGCGTCTTCCCCGGTGTTAACGTTCATCACATTGACTCCCATGCAGTGAGAGTTGGTGATGAAACACTTGCGGCCGTTTAAAACCCAGTCTCCGTCAACCAGTTGCCCGGTTGCTTTTTGTCCCGCGAAGTCCGATCCTCCCCCCGGCTCAGTGATGGAAAAACCTCCGAAAGCTCCCGAGCAGAGCATGGGCAGGTACTTCAGTTTTTGCTCCTCGCTGCCCCAGTTCATGATGGCGTAAACACCCATGTAGTGGGCTACCAGGGTCGCGGCGAAACCGGCGGAGTGCCGTCCAACCTCTTCAAGGATAATGGCCTGTTCGATGTGCCCCAGACCTGTCCCGCCGTACCTCGTGGGTACGAAGACCCCGTTGAAGCCAAGCTGGGCCATTTTTTTGAACAGCTCAACAGGGCAGGTGTCCTCATCGTGGATTTTCTGCGCGATGGGGGCGATTTCATTCTCAACGAAATCCCTTACTGCTTTTCTCAGTAGCTCCTGCTGTTCAGAAAGCTTTAACATTCTTTCGCCTTCCTTTCCTATCGATTTCCTGGTTAATACGAATAACTGCGGCAAAATATTGATCATAAGTTGAAGTAAAATTTGGTCTAATCTATTATACCATCTACAGGTAAGACGAAACTGATTAATGTAGTGTAAGTGGGGGTTCCCGCTTTTTATATGTTATACTATTTTAGTATACAGTATAAAAGTATATTTGTTCTTGACGGGCTTATATGATTGAAAGTTATTGTATAAATGATATTTTAAAAGTGGAGGGAAATGGATGCCTAATAAATTGATATCCATGCAGGAAGCGGTTGCCCAATACACCTGGGACGGGATGCAGTATGCCCACGGGGCTTCCCTTTCCGTCGGAGCGGATTCGCTTGCATTCGGCCGGGAAATGGTCCGGCAGGGCAGGAAACACCTGCACGTGCTTTCCCACTGCTGCGCCCAGCAGCTGAACCTTCTGTGCGCGGCAGAGGCTGTCGACAGGATTGAAACCGCATTTTCCGGCCTTGAGGTTTACGGCTTTCCCTACGGCTTGAGAAGAGCGGTGGAAAGCGGCCGGACCGTTGTGGAGGACTATTCCAATTTAAACTTTTCATTACGGTTATTGGCCGGCGCTATGAACTGGCCGTTTTGCCCGACCGTTTCCGGTTATGGCTCCGACCAGGAGTGGCGAAGCGCTTTTTCCCCGGAGGAATACCCCTGCGAGCGGAAAATACCGGAGGTGATGGACCCCTTTACCGGAAAAACGTGTCATGTCCTTTCCCCGTTAAAACCGGATGTGGCTGTGATCCATGTAACGATGGCCGACCCGGACGGCAACGCCATCATGCTCGGTACGGAATGGAACCGCTATGAACTGTCCCGGGCGGCTAAAAAAGTCGTGTTGCAGGCCGACCTGATTGTCGACACCGGTTGTATGCGCCAATACCCCAACCTGGTGCGGATTCCCGATGTTGTGGTGGACGCGGTGGTTTATTGGCCGATGGGTGTTTGGCCGCAGTGCTCCACCGGTCTCTACGACAGCGATGAGGAGCACATGTATTATATGAACAGCGCCATGAAGACCCCGGAAGGCTTCGCAGAGTATAAACAAAAATATATCGACAGTTACAATACCTTTGAGGAGTACCTGGAAGTAATCGGGCAGGAAAGAATCAATAAACTTCAGGACACGACCACGTGGTATCTTATGGACCCGTACCGGAAATGGATCATGAGCGATGAGGAAATTGCTAAATTAACAGATGGGAGACAGCGCGGATGAATTACACCAGGCAAGAAATGATGGCGATAGCTGCCGGCAGGGAAATACGCGCGGGTGAGATGGCTATCTTCGGGGTAGGCTTAAGCATGCTGGCCGGCCACTTTGCCAAGCGTAACCATGCCTTTCATATCAAAGATTTAACCGAAAGCGGCATTTACGGAGCCACTCCGGTAGGGGGGCTTCCCTGGGGTGTGGAGGATAACCGCATCTCCTCCAATGCTACCTCGTTTACCAATTGCATGGACGCGCTTGGTGTGATGGTCGCGTCCGGCAGGTGCGATGTGGGTATCATCGGCGCCGCTCAGATTGATAAGTACGGCAACGTCAATACCACGGGCTTGTGGGCAGATCCCGCCAACCCGGTGTACCTGCCGCCGAAAACCAGGCTGAGCGGCAGCGGCGGCGCGCCCGAAATTGCTTCCGGCTGCAAGCGTTACATTATTATGGCGGCCCATGACAGGAAGAGGTTTGTTGACAAGGTGGATTATCTATCCTCACCCGGTTACCTGACCGGCGCAGCGGCCAGGGACCGGTATCATTTCCACGGCGGCGGGCCGGCGCTGATCGTTACCACGCTGGGCATCATGCGGCCCGATCCTGTGACCAGAGAGTTCATTCTGACAGAGTATTACCGTTCTTCCAGCATTGAAGAGATTAAGGAAAACACCGGCTGGGATTTAAAAGTCGCGCCTGACGTGAAACTGGTACCCGAGCCGACTCCCCGGGAATTGGAGAATTTAAGGGCGGTTGATAAAACGGGAATGCTCAGAAAAAAAGATTAGCAAATAGCAAGAATATTCCGGATTTGACGGTGAACATTGACAAACACTAAGATTGTTTTATAATAGGTATTAGTTAGGTGTTAATTAATACACTAATATTAATTAGAGGTACCCTAACGTGAAGCAAGACGATGTTCGAAAAATTGTCCTTTCAATACTAGAGGAATATGGCTTAATTGACCCGGATAGTCAGGCCAAGGAGAGCGATTACTATTTCCCTGATGAATTAAAGTTAACCGACCGTCAAAGAGAAGCGTTGAGTCATTTGATTAGAGGACTGGGTTTACAAGCTACCGCAAACGAAATGGGTATTTCTGTGAGTAAAGTTATCCACCATAGAAATGTTTTAATAGCTAACGGGTTTGGCTATTTGTTTAGAGGCGATAACGATATCCAGTGCCCTTTCTGCGGGCTGTTTTGCCGTTCAAAAGATGCTTTTTTTAAACATATTTACAAGCATAATAAATAATTAATTTTTGAATATTCATTTTGTTACTCACACCTCCAAACCATTGTACCTTTTTAACCCCCTTAAAGGACTTGCTAAGCGCCATACTTAGCCAAGTCCCTTTTTTTTGCTGGATTGCCGATTTTTCATTAAAATTAAGATTTATTTGGTTTTTGTCTTCAGTTTTTTCAACGCTTGCTCCAGACCTTCCGGCGTAAGTTCATACATGGGAAAGACCCTCTGGATCAGGGCGATACTATAATAACCCTCTGCTGTAGCCCAGCGATCGGAAGGGATAGGGTTAAGCCAGACCGAGAAAGGCAAATGCCTGGCCAGGCGCTCCAACCAAAAAAGTCCCGGTTGTTCGTTATACATATCCCAATCGATGGCGCCGCCACGCATTGTGAGTTCACTCGGCGCCATGCTGGCGTCGCCTGCGATGATCAGGCGGTAGTCAGCATTCAGAGAGCTCAATACATCATCGGTATTGACTGCGTTGCGCGGGATCAGGGCGGGACTGGTGTAAATGCGGTCATAAATGCAGTTGTGAAAGTAGTAAAACCGCATATCCTTGAAATGGGTAGCGCGGTGGGCTGCTGTAAAAAGGCGGCTGCAAATCTGCATGTATTTATTCATTGAGCCACCCGAGTCCATGAGCAGGAGTACCTTCATCGTATTACGGCGGGGACGCTCCCAGATCAACTTTAACTTGCCGGCATTTTTGCAGGTAGCGTCTATGGTGCCGTCCAGATCGAGTTCGTCCTTGGGTCCTTCCGTCCTGCTGCTGAACTGCCGCAGCTTGCGCAGCGCTACCTCAAAATTACGCACGCCGGTGATCTGGTCGTCCCGGAACTCCTGGTAGTGCCGTTCCGCAGCCACCTTGACAGCTGAGCGGTTAACAGATGTGCCCCCGATACGCACGCCGGCCTTGTGGTAGCCGGAATGGCCAAAAGGCGACCTGCCGCCTGTACCTATCCATTGCGAGCCGCCGTGGTGCTCGCCGTCCTGGTTTTTTAACCTGTCCTCCAGTTGGCGTCGCAGTTCATCCAGATCCCAGGGGGTAAACGGAGAACGCTCCCCAGGAGGGACATGCAGGGGCGGCAGGGAGTTGGCAAGCCAGTCCAGCGCTTGTTTAATAATATCATCTGTGGTTTCCAAGCCCTGAAAATGTTTGGCAAAGGCCAGGTCATAGCGATCGTAGTGCGCCTCGCTCTTAATAAGTACCGCCCGCGCCAGGTAGTAAAAGCCGGTCAGACTGGAGAAAGAAAGCCCCTTGGCCAGCGCTTCCATCAAGGTCATCCATTCATTTAAGGAGACCGGAACGCCCTCGCTTTTTAGCTGATGGAAAAAATTGATAAACAAAAGCTAGCACCTTCCTTACCCCTTTAACCTCGTTGACTGTAGGGAAAGGGCCTTTGCCTGCCTCCCCGTTCATGCTGGTGGCGTGGTATTCTATCTAAATCCTGGTTTTTTTTGAGCAACACCCCGAGGAAGGGCAACTCTCGACTGATTCGCTCCGGTTCGATGCCGCCGAGGGCAAGAGCCTGGACCCAGTCCAGAAGTTCGCTGGTGCTTGGTTTTTTGAGGAGGCCGCTGACATTGCGCAAACTGTAAAACGCCTCCATCGCCTGCTGCAGCAGATTCTCCTCCAGTCCGGGATGGTGCACTTTAATAATGCTCTTCATCATTTCCTTATCCGGAAAGTCGATATAGTGGAAGATGCAGCGGCGCAGGAAAGCGTCCGGCAACTCTTTTTCAGCGTTGCTGGTGATGATCACGATGGGCCTGTTTTTAGCGGTGATGGTTTCCCCGGTCTCCGGAATATAGAAACTCATAATGTCGAGCTCCCACAGAAGGTCGTTGGGAAATTCCAGGTCGGCCTTGTCTATTTCGTCAATTAAAAGCACTACCGGAACATCGGAGGTAAAGGCCTCCCCAAGCTTGCCGAGCCTGATATATTGCTTGATATCGGACACGTCCCGGTCCCCGAACTGGCTGTCGTAAAGCCGTTGCACCGTGTCATAGACATACAGCCCCTCCTGGGCTTTGGTCGTCGACTTGATATTCCATATGATGAACTTCAAGCCAAGGCTTTCGGCAGCGCTTTTTGCCAGCATGGTCTTGCCCGTGCCGGGCTCGCCTTTGACCAATAGCGGCCGTCCCAGGGCGATAGCGACGTTCACGCTGTTTTGCAACTCGTCCGACGCTATATAGTCCTTTGTGCCATAAAATCGAGAAAGTTTTTCCGACATAGATAACATTCTCCTCTATGAATTTTTTTGTATTTTATACAATATGATATAGCAGTACATTTCATACTAAGTTAATCATAATCCTAAGAACAAGCGGTGGCAAGTAATCTTTTAAATACCCATATTGACACGCGACGTCGTATGTCTTATAATAAGTTAGACATACGACATGCTATGTCGTATTGGTACAGAGAGGTGCTCACAGCTTATGAAGATGAGAGACTTACTGAATATGCTCGAGGGAAAAAATGTAACCGTAACTGAGAGAATGGTCAGGCATTACCTTGACCTGGGATTATTGCCGGAACCGGAAAGGCCCAGTAAAAACCAGGCTATATATAACGAAGAACATTTTAAACGGCTGCTGGCAATTGACATGTTTAAAAGCAATGGACTGTCCTTGGATGAGATTAAAACCAAAATGGATGAATTATCATACTACTTTCATCATTTTAGGGGAGAAGAAGTTATAGATGACCCCAATATGCTGGCCCGTGAAGAATTAGATGAAATATCCTTGGATAGATCTTTAATCGAGGCTGAATACCCTCATTTAACACAATCGCATCAATTGTACGCAAGGAAACAGGTCTTAAAAGAGCTGGATTGTTCCGAAGAAAACCTCAAAGCTGCAACTCAATTCCTGGGTATGCACAGTGAAGAGTATTTCGACAGCATTGACATGTTTGCTATTAAAACCTATATTTTTTATCAAAAAGCAAGAGAGCTGTACTTCCGTTTTGATAACACAATACCTGAAGTTTTTGACCAGGATGTTCCTTATGAACTGGATATCGAAAAAGAATTTCGTGATACTCTTGAGGCGGCTAAAATTATTGTCAGAACAGCAAACATGAATCCCTTCCTGAATATTTTATTGAAAGCAATGATAGCTTATACTGCAAAAGAATCTCTATTAAATAGAGAAATATCCGATATTACCTGGGAAGGCCTGAATCTGGGCTGGTTATATAAAACAAGATGTACCGATTAAGGAGATAAGAAGGATATTAAAGAAAGGGGGATTATCTTGAAAAAACGCTACTTTAAAATCCTGCTTGACTATGGACACCTGGGTAATAGGAATTCACTTGAAGTAGCCCGTTATGTAACCGCAAAGAATTGTGTGGACGCGTTATTTTTGGGAAACAGAATGCCGAGGGTTAAAAGGAAGCGGGAAAAAACAGGCGTCATAAAAGTAATAGAGATTTCCTACAGCGAGTATCTCAGAGGTCAAAAAAACGAAGCAGATCACTCGTACTTGCTTACATATAAGTCACGGAAGTGTAGTTAGTTTGACTGGTTCACAGGATGGCCAGCGCTTCCAGATAATTGTTGATGTCATGGTTTCCCTTAATGCTATTCATCTGAAATGATATTTTATAGTCGTGTTTAACATGCTGGTAATACAAGATCTTGCAGGGGCGCGGCGTTAAAATTATTACAGGCGGTAATTTAGGGACAAGATCATGCTGGTTGACGATACGGACACTGTTTGTTACCAGCCGGTTGTATTGAAAAGCAAAGATAGGGTTGCCAACTCTAGGTCCGGCAAAATTGTACATTACAGGCTTGAAAAAGGTGTTTACGGCCACGTCCAGGGCGTTGATTACGGCTAACGCAGCTCCGAGACTATGGCCGGTTATATAAATGTTTGAGTTTGCAGGGAAGCTTAGTAATGTATTGATAATCTGTTTCCTGCACGATTCATAGATGTCCATGAAGCCATGATGAACTTTCCCTCTGCCGGGGGCAAAGGCGTAACCGGTCTGGTAGGCATTTGCGTTAGCCAGCCAATCCGTTTCAGACTGAGTCCCCCTGAACGCTACAACGATATTATCCCCGGATTTAATAATGAAACCAAACCATTCAGTTCTGTTTATAGCAGTCGCTTTAAATCCTTCCACAAGACTGTATCCATCCGGAATATCAAAATCTCCGTCGTTTGCATATTGGTTATAAGTTTGCATGCATACTTTAGCGAGAAAAACGGCCAGTGTCTTGTCGATTTCATTAGTTGTTTCCATGTGAAGCTCCATCTAAAAAAATAGGGATAATAAAACTTATTCAATTTTGGAGCCGGCGGTTACAGCAAAAATAACTCGCCGGCGCCGTTGTTTTTCAACGGCAGTTTCACATGGGCTATCACAGCGCCGGCAGGAAATGAAAACTTCGCGATGTGGGTGCGCTGTTTAGGGTTGGCTTTGCATGGAACGCCTTGCTTTATTTTTCCATTCATCTGTAATAAAATATATGGTGACATAAATCGACTATTGTTAGGAAGTGTAAAAAATGGCGAAACAGAAAAAACAGGAGTTCGCATTAACGGTTTCCGGTTACGAATATGATAAAGAGCTAGCCAGAGTGCCGATCAAGGTTTTCCCCGCGCTGCAAGCGCTGGTTGCCAATCAGCATGATTTGATTGAGGTATTTCAAAAGCATGCGCCTGAACAAACCATCTTCCTGGAAGCGCATAGGGCCGAAATGATTGAGGTGGAAGAAACCATACAAAAGGAGTATGCAAAGTATTGCGCCAAGAAAGAAGAACAAAAAAGGAAAAGGGAAGAAAACGGGAAGAGCACAGACCACGCGTCTGTAGAAAACGGTAATAATTTTATACCTGGGGGATATGATGAATTAGTAATGGAGGAAGAAGCCTCGTTGGATAAAATGGCGGCTGCTATGAGCCCTGGACTTCCGTCTGCGAAATTTGAAACGCCCCATTCACAGATGCTCCCTGTAAAAAGTGAAGAAAAAGATATCAGACGCATTGCCATTGGCGCGTCAATAAAAGCTCTCAAAGAACTGCTGGGTCGCCAACTGACCAACCAGGAGATATCGGTTATTGAGACACAGGTTGATTCTTTTCTGTAAATGAAGACCTGTTCATGTAGCGCCATTTCAATTGAGCACGGCGGGTTAGCCGAACTTATATGGCTCTATGTTGCATTTGTGTGAATGAATGGCGCCCGCATTTTTTTGTGAAGGCGCTTTGTGGTATTGTTAGAGAAAAAGGGGAGGGCTGATTTCATGCGCAGTAGGCCGATACTTCTTATTGCACTACTACTTGTGCTTGTTTTTTGTTCGCTTACGGGCTGCTCCTTGCAGCAAGGCGCCGACGCGCCAAAGCCACAGCTTACCGAACAGGATGTGCGCAACGCTGTTACTGAACTGATTGACGGGATCAACAGCGGAAATATTGAGGTCGTAGAAAAATATGTAGGTCCTGCCGGAGCAGTTGCAGATAAACTGGTTGAAAAGCTGAAAAATAATATCAAGCTCTCTGATATCCGGGACGTTGCCATTAATGGAACCACAGCTCAAGCTGTAGTTACTTTAGAAGTGGTACCGCTGAATATAAAGAAGGATGTAACGTTAAACTTTAATGCAACTGATGTTTTGCTGTTGAATAACCCCCTTGGGCTAATAGCAGCACTGTTAATATAATATTTGTTGTGGTCAACATGACCGTTCCACAAACCTGCCCGGTCCATGCAACTTACAGGGCCGGGCAGTGGGTTAAGCAACTTTACTGCATGGGCATTTTAAAGCCTTGAGCTTGCTGCTGAATAATCTCTTGTTTTCCTTTTTCAGTAAATTGTCGTTCGTTTGGATTCAATAGATAAATAAGCTGCTGCAACTCACCCACATGCTGTCTTTCTTCATCAGCAATGTGATAGAGAACTTTCTTCACTCTCTCGTCGGACGTGGCCATTGCATGCGCTTCGTAACCGATGATTGCCTCCAGTTCACCTGCCATGTCGACACGCAAGGCCTGCAACAACTCTTCAGCGGATAATTGCCTTGGAACATTGGCGACAAAAGGGTCTCCTAACATTACCATATTGCAATCCACCTCGATCAAGTTTTTTTAGTATTATCTCATCTTTGACAGTTAAAAAATATAAAAAGCTTGAAAGCCCTGTGTTTGCAAGGTGTTCAAGCTTTTTTGTATTTTAAAAAAGTGAGTAATTTTTTTATTTCTTAGTAGTGGTCAAAATTTTT